>NZ_JBFUGT010000186.1:0-12453 GCF_056402775.1 Rhodococcus sp. P3_B8 | reverse complement strand
GGGTGTGTCCTGCACGGTCCRGGACACCCGCGGCCAGGAGATCGCCGCCGCCTGCGGGCARCTCGCCGCCGAGAACTGAGCTCCCACCGAACAGGCCGAAACGACGAAAACCCCTCGTTCCCGAGTAATCGGGGCGAGGGGTTCGTTCGTGGTTCGGTGTTACCGGGGCTTACGCCGCAGGACGATGTCGCGAACGAGGATCGCGACCATCAGGGCCGCGCAGCCGATCAGCCACAGGTCCTCGACCAGGCCGGTGTGGTTGCCGATGATCATGAGCAGCAGGAACACGGCGAAGAACCATCCGAAGAACCGGAACGTCTTCGGCGCCTCACCGCTCCAGCCCCACGCTGCCGACGGGACCTCCGCGGTGTCGACGTGTGCGGCCACGATGGGGTCGCTGGACGAGGGCTCCAACTGGGTACCGGCCACGATCGATCCTCCTGCAGATTCGGTTGCGCTACTCGACATATCGTGACATACGACTGCCCGTCGTATGTAGCGGGGCCATCCATGGCGGGCGGTCCGCATTTCATCAGGAACAATGGGTGGGTGGATGAAAACAGGCCCACTCGCGTCCTGCTGCTCGGCAGCACAGGTTCGATCGGTACCCAGGCGTTGGAGGTGGTGGCCGCCAACCCGGACAAGTTCACGGTGGTGGGACTCGCGGCCGGTGGCGGAAACGTCGAACTGCTGGACCGGCAGATTCGTGAGACGGGTGTGTCCTCCGTCGCAGTCGCGGATCCGTCGGCGGCCGCATCGCTGGATCGGCCCGGCGTGCTGAGCGGACCGGACGCCGTCACCGAACTCGTGCGGACCACCGAAGCGGACGTCGTGCTCAACGCACTCGTCGGTTCGCTGGGACTGGAGCCGACCCTGGCCGCGCTCGAGTCCGGTGCGCGGCTCGCCCTCGCCAACAAGGAGTCGCTCGTCGCCGGCGGGCCCCTCGTCACCGCGGCGGCGGCTCCGGGACAGATCGTGCCGGTGGACTCCGAGCACTCCGCGCTGGCCCAGTGCCTGCGGGGCGGCAGCGCGGACGAGGTGGACCGGCTGGTTCTCACCGCCTCGGGCGGACCGTTCCGCGGCTGGACGGCCGATCGGCTCGAATCGGTCACACCCGAGCAGGCCGGTGCCCACCCCACGTGGTCGATGGGGCCGATGAACACGCTGAACTCCGCGACACTCGTCAACAAGGGGCTCGAACTGATCGAGACCCACCTGCTGTTCGGCGTCGACTACGACCGGATCGACGTCACCGTTCACCCGCAGTCCATCGTGCACTCGATGGTCACGTTCACCGACGGGTCGACGCTGGCGCAGGCCAGCCCACCCGACATGAAACTTCCGATCGCCCTGGCGCTCGGCTGGCCGCACCGGATCGCGGGCGCCGCCGCGGCCTGCGACTTCAGCACGGCGTCCACCTGGGACTTCGAGCCGCTCGACTCGCAGGTTTTCCCCGCCGTCGACCTCGCCCGCGAGGCAGGCAAAGGTGGGGGATGCCTCACCGCGGTCTACAACGCTGCGAACGAAGTCGCGGCTCAGGCATTCTTGGACGGGATCATCCGGTTCCCGCGCATCGTCCGCACCGTCGCCTCCGTGCTGTCCGAGGCGGACGAGTGGTCGGCGCCACCGGCTACCGTGGAAGACGTACTGGCCGCCGACGGCTGGGCACGTGAGCGAGCACGTCAGCTCGTGAAGCAGGAAGGCTAGAACTGCATGGTGTTCGCAGTGGGCGTTGTTCTCTTCGCCCTCGGGATCGCGCTGTCGATCGCACTTCACGAAGCGGGGCACATGTGGGTGGCGCAGGCCACCGGCATGAAGGTCCGCCGGTACTTCATCGGTTTCGGACCCAAGATCTTCTCCTTCCGACGCGGTGAGACCGAGTACGGGCTCAAGGCGCTCCCACTCGGCGGGTTCTGCGACATCGCCGGGATGACGGCGCTGGACGAGCTCGAACCGGACGAAGAAGACCGGGCCATGTACAAGAAGCCGACCTGGAAGCGCCTCGCGGTGATGTCCGGCGGCATCGGCATGAACTTCGTCCTCGGCCTCGTGCTGGTCTACGTCCTCGCCGTCGGCTGGGGGCTGCCCGACCTCAACCGGTCCACCGACGCGGTCGTCGGCTCGGTCGGGTGCGCGGCGCCCACCCAGGGGCCCGGCCCCGACTACGCCCTGTCCGAATGCACCGGTCCCGGCCCCGCCGAGCAGGCGGGCATCAGGACCGGCGACGTCGTCACCGCGGTCGACGGCAAGGACACGCCCACGTTCGCCGACGTCGCCGCCGCCACGCGATCGCTGTCCGGTCCGGTGGACTTCACGATCGAGCGGGACGGCGAAGAGCAGACGATCGTCGTCCCGGTCCAGCAGGTGCAGCGCTGGGTCCAGGAGGAGGGGGAGACCGAACCTCACGAGGCGACCGTCGGCGCGATCGGTATCGGCGCGACACCGAGCGTCGTCGAGCACTCGGCCCTCTCGGCGGTGCCCGCCTCGTTCGAGTTCACCGGCGACATGTTCGTCATGACCGCCGAGCGGCTGGTGCAGATGCCGAGCAAGGCCGTCGACCTGTGGCACGCGGTGACGGGTGGAGAACGCGACCCGGAGACCCCGATCTCCGTGTACGGCGCCAGCGTCATCGGCGGCCAGATCGCCGAACAGGGCATCTGGGAAGCGTTCGTGCTGCTGCTCGCGAGCCTGAACTTCTTCCTCGGGATGTTCAACCTCCTGCCGCTGCTGCCACTCGACGGCGGGCACATGGCGGTCACCGTGTACGAGCGGGTCCGGGACTGGTTCCGCAGCAGGCGCGGACTGCCCAGCGGGGGACCCGTCGACTACATGAAACTTCTGCCCGTCACCTATGTGGTGATCGTCATAGGCGGCGCATACATGCTCCTCACCCTGACCGCCGACATCGTCAACCCGATCAAGCTCTTCCAGTGATCGCTAAACTCGGACTTGAAGCTACGAAAGAAGGCACCCACGTGACCAGCCCTGTCGGATTGGGTATGCCCGAAGGCCCGGCCGCCGTTCTCGCACCCCGCCGCAAGACTCGCCAGCTCCAGGTCGGGACTGTCGGTGTCGGCAGCGACTACCCGGTATCCGTGCAGTCGATGTGCACCACCAAGACCCACGACGTCAACGCCACCCTGCAGCAGATCGCCGAACTCACGGCGTCCGGCTGCGACATCGTCCGCGTCGCCTGCCCGCGGCAGGAGGACGCCGACGCCCTCGCGATCATCGCGAAGAAGAGCCAGATCCCGGTCATCGCCGACATCCACTTCCAGCCCCGGTACATCTTCGCCGCCATCGAGGCGGGCTGCGCGGCCGTCCGCGTGAACCCCGGCAACATCAAGGAGTTCGACGGACGCGTCAAGGAGGTCGCGAAGGCCGCGGGTGACGCCGGTATCCCGATCCGCATCGGCGTCAACGCCGGTTCCCTCGACCCGCGGCTGATGCAGAAGTACGGCAAGGCCACGCCGGAGGCGCTCGTCGAGTCCGCCCTGTGGGAGGCGGGACTGTTCGAGCAACACGGGTTCGGTGACATCAAGATCTCGGTGAAGCACAACGACCCGGTGATCATGGTCGAGGCCTACCGGCAGCTGGCGGCGCAGTGCAACTACCCGCTGCATCTCGGGGTGACCGAGGCCGGTCCGGCGTTCCAGGGCACGATCAAGTCGGCGGTGGCGTTCGGTGCGCTGCTGGCCGACGGCATCGGCGACACCATCCGGGTGTCGCTGTCCGCCCCGCCCGCCGAGGAGATCAAGGTTGGCACGCAGATCCTGCAGTCGCTGAACCTGCGGCCCCGGAAGCTCGAGATCGTGTCCTGCCCGTCGTGTGGGCGCGCGCAGGTCGACGTGTACACGCTGGCCGACGAGGTCACCGCCGGTCTCGAGGGCATGGAGATCCCGCTGCGCGTGGCCGTCATGGGGTGCGTCGTCAACGGTCCCGGTGAGGCCCGCGAGGCCGACCTGGGTGTCGCGTCCGGCAACGGCAAGGGGCAGATCTTCGTCAAGGGCAAGGTCATCAAGACCGTGCCGGAGGCGCAGATCGTCGAAACCCTCATCGAGGAAGCGATGCGGATCGCCGAGGAGATGGAGGGTGATGCGACGTCCGGATCACCCGTCGTGACGGTCAGCTGAGTCGRCGCAGGCAGCGGGCAACGAAACGTCTCCCGTTTCCGGCGAGTTCATGGCAATCTGGTGGGCAGGTCCACTAGCTGACAAGGTTGGGTAGATGCTCAAGCTCCTCGGTGCCAAACAGTTGAGCAGTCGGGACGCGGCACACGTGCTCCGCGTTCTCGACGCCGATCCTGTCGCCGCCTGTATGGTTGCCGCTCGTGTAGAAGAGGGCGGCGTCGATCCCCGGATGATCCACGGAGAGTTGTGGAGTCGGGGCGGGCCGCTCGAATCGTTGTGCTTCTCGGGCGCGAATTTCGTGCCGCTGCGCGGCAGCATCGACGACATGCGGGCGTTCGCCGACCGGGCCTGTCGCACCCCGCGCATGTGTTCGTCGCTGGTCGGCCGGGCCGAACTGACGTTGCCGCTGTGGGAGATGCTCGAGATGGATTGGGGGCCTGCCCGCGAGGTCCGGCCCGACCAGCCGCTGCTGGCGCTGGCGAGTACCCCGCAGTGCCGCCCGGATCCCTTGGTCCGGCAGGTGCGGATGCACGAACTCGAGCAGTACCTGCCTGCCGCGGTCGCGATGTTCATCGAAGAGGTCGGCATCGATCCCCGCGCCAACGACGGCGGACGAGGGTACCGGCGCCGCGTCGCCAATCTCATCGCCGCCGGCCGGGCGTGGGCCAGATTCGACGACGGTCAGGTGGTGTTCAAGGCCGAGGTCGGATCGGTGTCCTCGCGGGTGGGGCAGATCCAAGGCGTCTGGGTGCATCCGATGTATCGCGGGCACGGGTTCGGGGCGGCAGGTACCGCGACGGTTGCGGAGGCCGTCATCGCCGAGGGCCGCATCGCCAGCCTCTACGTCAACAGCTTCAACACGGTGGCCCGCAGCGCCTACGCGCGCATCGGCTTCAGCCAGGTCGCGACGTTCGCCACAATTCTCCTGGACTGACTCGCAGTCCGCCTACCGTGTCGGCGGTGTCCGCCGACATACCATGGGCGGCGATGAACCTGCGGCCACATTCTCGCTTACGCGTCGTCCAGTCGATCGCCCTCTGCGGCGCCGCTGTGCTGACGGTGGGTCTCACGGCGTGCACGCCGAGACCGGACGGTCCGGAACCGGCCGCGCAGGCGTTTCTGACGGCCTTCGCCGAGCAGGACTCGGAGGAGGCCGCCGATCTGTCGGACCGGCCCGACGTCGCCCGCCAGGCCCTCGAGTCCGCGTGGACGTCGCTGCAGGCCGAGTCTCTCGACGCCCGGACGACGGATGTCCACGTCAGCGGTGACACGGCCACCGTCGGGTACACGTACGAGTGGCATCTGCCGAAGGACCGGGTGTGGACGTATTCGGGTGAACTCCAGATGGGGCGGCGCGGCGGCGACTGGGCCGTGCGGTGGAGTTCCACCAACGTCCATCCCCGGCTGGGTGATCGGCAGACGATGTCGCTGCGGTCCACTGCCGCCCCGCGGGCGCGGGTCAACGAGCATTCCGGGTCGGACGTCCTCGTGCCCGGCGTGGTGTACCGCGTGAAGTTCGATGCGGCGCAGTCGGGCAACGTGATCGGCAGTGCCCAGTCCCTGGCGTCGGCGCTCGCCACGTTCGACAACACGCTTACTGCGCAGTCGATCGCCGAATCGGCGACGGCGGTGAAGGGCGACTACCTCGTCACCAGGCTGCGGTCGGACGACTACGAACAGGTCGCGGGCGTGCTCGGCGCCATTCCCGGTGTGAGCGTGTCCGACGAGGCGGATCTCGTGGCCACCGACCGGAACTTCGCACCCGATCTGGTCGGTCAGGTGAAGAAGACCGTGATCGACGAGGTCGACGGCAAGGCCGGCTGGAGTGTGGTGACGGTCAACCAGAACGGCGTGGACACGGACGTGCTCACCGAGACGGCGCCGCAGACCTCCCCGTCGTTCTCGATCAGCCTCGACCGTCCCATCCAGATCGCCGCGCAGAACGCCGTCAATGCTCGCACCGACCAGACGATGATGGTCGTCATCCAGCCGTCGACCGGCGACGTCCTGGCCGTCGCACAGAACAAGGCCGCGGACAGGGACGGACCGGTCGCGCTCACCGGCCTGTATCCGCCCGGTTCGACGTTCAAGATCATCACCGCCGGCGCCGCGATCTCGTCGGGCATCGCGACACCCGACACGATGGTGCCCTGTCCGGGACGCATCGAGATCGGTGAGCGCAGCGTCCCGAACTACAACGAATTCGCGCTCGGCACCGTGCCGATGGCCACGGCGTTCGCCCGCTCCTGCAACACGTCGTTCGCGAAACTCGCCAGCGAGATGCGTCCCGACGCACTGACGGTCGCTGCGTCGCAGTACGGAATCGGCCCCGACTACGAAGTGGTGGGCTTGCCGACCGACTCGGGTTCGGTGCCGCCGGCCGAGGATCTGGTGCAGCGAACCGAGGACGGATTCGGTCAGGGCAAGGTGGTGGTGAGTCCGTTCGGGATGGCGTTGGCCGCCGCGACCATCGCGCACGGTTCGACGCCCGTGCCGCGGTTGATCGCCGGACGGGAAACCACGATCGACGGCGAGCATCCTCAGATCAGCCCGGAGATGGTCGACGGGCTGCGCGGGATGATGCGTCTCGTGGTGACGAGCGGTACCGCGGAGCGGATCGAAGACCAGGGCGAGGTGTACGGCAAGACGGGTGAGGCGGAGGTCGAGGGCGGTTCCCACGCCTGGTTCGTCGGCTACCGCGGCGACCTCGCGTTCGCGACGCTGGTGGTGCGCGGCGGCAGTTCCGACAACGCCGTCGCCGTCACCCGCGACATGTTCGCCGCGCTGCCCGAGGGGTACTGACACCGACGCTGTCCACCGATCGGGGGACGCGGAATTCATCCTGTTCAGGGACTGATCGGTGGACAGACGCTGCCGCCGAGGCGGTCCATAGTTGGTTGCAGACGGAAGAACCCGCACAGCCGGGATCGAAAAGCCAACGTGGACAGGAAGTCGGACCATGACCATCAGTGCAGAAGTGAACCGCGTGGAGACAGCGAACGGCACCCGGAGGGTGTTGTTCGTCGGGCGCCCGGGCGCCGGTACGGAGCTTACGCGGTGGGTTGCGTTGCGGCAGTGGGCTTCCGACCGTGGAATGGAATCGATCAGCGAATGTGAGGGTGACGTCGTCTGCGCGATCGCGACCGAGGACGTCCTGGACGGACTCTGTTCGCCATCCGATGCGATGGCGATGCAGCTGGCGCGGGCTCGAGGGGTGCCCTGCGTCGGCGTTCGCGACGCACACGTTCTCGAGGATGCGATCTGACATGGGGTTCGAGATCATCGAACGCGGCGAGACCCTGGTGGCCGGTCTGCCCGTGCGAAGCCCCCAGCGGGCGTTGGGGAAACTGAGCGACCCCCGCCTGGACCGTGCATGGACGCGCGTGCTCCACCACGAGGTCGGGGGACCGCTCGCGTCCACCTACATCGACTTCGCTCCCGACGTCGAGTCGTATTACACCCAGATCGTCGGGTACGAATGCGCGACGGTGGACGACGCCACTCGGGGTCACGTCATTTCGCGGATACCGCCCGGCACGTACGCCAAATTCTCTTCGCGGGGAATGTTTCCCGACGTGATGCTGCGGCTGTGGGCGCAGGTCAGCGAGGCGGAGACGAACGGCGACATCGAGCGGACGTACACCGGGGACCTCGAAGCGTACCCCCACGCCTACGCCGTGGATCTGTACATTCCGATCCACGTGGACGAGTCCGGGGCGCCGTCGAGTGCGGTGGGGTCGAGTGTGATGGGTGAGGAGCGATGATCGAGATCGTCAAGAGGCAGGCCGAATCGTTTGTGGGCCTGACCATTCCCGAAGGCAAACCCGGACGTCCCGGGCCGGGCCGGGAACTCGTCGACTACACGGTGGAGCGGATCAGGGATCGGGGGATCTCCGAGATCTTCGTCGTCTACGCGGCGTCCCCGCCGCCGCGCACGTTCACGGTCGTCGTCGGATACCCGTGCGATTCGACCGACAAGATGGAACCCGGCGACGTCCTGGTCGGCGTGCGTTCCGGCTATTTCGCCCGATTCTGTTGCGAGGACGAATCGGAACCGGAGGCGCTCGCCGAGACGTGGAGCGTCGCCGACTACGCGGCGGCGCGCGGCCGGATCGAACGCGCCTTCGCGGAGGACCTCGAGGTGCATCATCCGGACGGGTCCGTCGAACTGTTCCTCTCGTTGTACTGAGCGGCGACCGGGCAGGTCACTCGTGCTCGGCGAGTTTCTCGGGGTCGATCTGGGGCCCGCTCTTGCCGAGCCTCTTGTTCACGAGGACGGTCCCGGCCCACAGCACGACACCGATTCCGAGGAGAACGCCCRCGATCTGGTACTGCACCGCGGGACGGTCGGCGAAAGGAGTGACCAGGAAGCCACACGTGAGGGCGCCGATGATCGGAAAGATGGTCGGCACCCGGAAATGCTTGTGCTCCACCGGCTGCTTGCGCAAGACGAGCACGGTGATGTTGACGATGGTGAACACGCCCAGCAGCAGCAGCGCGGTGGTGCCGCCGAGTTCGGGGACCTCACCGACGAACGTGATGAGGCCGAAGGCGAGGATCGTGGTGAAGACGATGGCAACGTACGGCGTGCGCCGCGTGGCGTGAACCTTGCCGAGCGGGGGAGGCAGGACGCCCTCGCGGCTCATGCCGTACAGCAGCCGGCTCGCCATCAGCATGTTGATCAGCGCCGTGTTGGCGACGGCGAACATGGTGATGAATGCGAAGATCCCGATCGGGAACCCGGGCGCCCCGGCCTGAACGACCTTCAGCAGCGGGGTGTCACCCTCGCCGAGTTCGCTCACGGGTACGAGGGCGATCGCGGTGATCGACACGAACACGTAGATGCAGCCGGTGATGATCAGGCCGGTCAGCAGGACCTTGGGGAAGATGCGGCTCGGTTCCTTGCATTCCTCGGCCATGTTGACCGAGTCCTCGAACCCGACCATCGCGAAGAAGGCGAGGGCGGTGCCCGCGACGACCGCGCCGAGTGCGGATCGGTCGCCGGTGTCGAACGTGGCCACCCGGGAGAAGTCGCCGTCTCCGACGCCGAGGGCCCACAGCCCGATCATGATGATGATCAGGAGACCGGACAGCTCGACGCAGGTGAGGACGACGTTGGTCTTGACGCTCTCGCTGACTCCGCGGAAGTTGACGAGACCCACCAGCGTCATGAAGCCGAGACCGAGCAGAGTGATGCCGATCCCGGTGGAGAAGTCGAGGTCGAACGCCTCGACGAAATTGGCAGCGAACGCCCGCGACGCCGTCGACGCGGACGTGATTCCCGAGCACATCACCGCGAACGCGACCATGTACGTGAGGAAGTGCACCCCGAACGCCTTGTGCGTGTACAGGGCGGCGCCCGCGGCCTTCGGGAACTTGGTGACCAGCTCCAGATAACTGAATGCGGTGATGATCGCGACGACGAATGCCACCAGGAACGGCAGCCACACCGCACCCCCGACCTGATTGGCCACCTTTCCGGTGAGCGCGTAGATGCCGGTGCCGAGGATGTCTCCGACGATGAACAGCAGGAGCAGCCCCGGGCCCATCACCCGCTTGAGGCTCGGCTGTTCGGGCGAATTCGAATCCGGTGCGTTCGAACTCGTGGCGTCCGCTGTCGATCCCATGATCCACCGCCTTTCGCTACCGCCTGCGTCCCTCGTTCGAGAAGACTGTGTTCGCTAGGGGAGCAGCCCGAGCCTGCGCGCGGTGACCACCGCCTCGTGCCGCGACCGTGCGTCGAGCTTGCTCATGGCACTGCGCAGGTAACTCTTCACCGTCTCGGGGCCCACCGAGAGGCGCTGTGCTGCTTCACTGTTGGTGCATCCCAGGGCCACGTGAGACAGGACGTCGATCTCGCGTGGGGTGAGGCGGACGCCGGGGTCCTCGTCGGCGCTGTCGGCGTCCGGCCGCAGAATGCCCGCCAGTCGCTGCGACAGCCCGCGGAGACGGGTCTGCAACGACGTGTCGGCGACGGTCTGTGCGACACTCCGCAGCTCCGCGTGGATGTTGCGGAGTTCCTCGGTGGTGGCGCCGCCGGCGCCGCTGACGTCGAGCGTCTTCATCATCTCGAGGCGGCGATCGACCTCGTCCCGGATGGCGATCTCGGTGCCGAGGCGCCGGGACGCCGCGACGACGATGTCGGCGGTGCGGTCGCCGATCGGTGCGCAGTCGCGGATGGCGGCGTAGAGCACCGCGCGCGAACTGCCCCGCACCATGACCGGCACCGCGAGGATGGACCGGAGTCCCTCACTGAGGACGGGCCGGTCGTAGTGGTGGGTAATGGTCGAGGAGCGGCCGTAGTCGTTGACCGCCACCGGTGTGCGCTGGGCGACGACGCGGCCACCGAGACCGGAACGCGAGGGGATTGCGAGGCCCTTGAGGTTGTTGGTGCGGGTGCCGACGAACTCGCTGAGGTGCAGTGTGCCGTCCTGGACCTCGCCGCCGAACAGGACCGGCGCGACACCGTGAGCTGCGATGGAGCGCAGCTCACCCCGAAGTGCGTCCCCGTCCCGAGGGCGCAGCAGCGACGGTGCACGAGCAACCAAGTCGGTCACCCCTTTCCGGGGGTAGTCACAGCGGTCTGTGAGCTAGATCATAACCGTAGTGAGTTCGGGCGACGGCCCGATCATCTGTCACAGGCCATGAGAGCACAAGGAGTACCGCATGACCACCGATCCCACCGCACGCGTGCGTGAGCTGCTGGACCAGTACGACACGCCGACGGCGTCCGCCGCGGAACTGCTGTGTGATCGACACCCCGCCGACGACGTGGCATTCACCGTCGTCGAATCGGATCTGTCGTCGACGGACCTCACCTACGGCTACCTGCGCGAGCAGTCCACGCGATTCGCCGCCGCACTCGCCGACCTCGGCGTCGAGCCGGGCGACCACGTCGCGACGCTGATGGGCAAGTCGGCCGAACTGGTCGTCGCGCTGCTCGGCATCTGGCGCCGGGGTGCCGTCCACGTTCCCCTGTTCACCGCGTTCGCGCCGCCCGCGATCGCGTTCCGGCTGGGCGCGAGCGGGGCGAAGGTCGTGGTCTCCGACGCCAACCAGCTCGACAAGCTGACTCCAGGGGAGGACATCCCCGCGGACGCGTCCTGGCAGGTCGTCGTCGTGGGCGGGGCCGGCACCGATGCGCTCGACTTCGCGACGCYCGTGGAGTCGCACGACCCCGCGGATGCGAAGGGTGCGGCCGTCACGGTCGGCGGCGACGGCCCCCTCGTCCAGTTGTTCACCAGCGGCACGACCGGCACACCGAAGGGGGTGCCGGTGCGGCTGCGGGCCCTCGCGTCGTTCCACGCCTACCAGGAGTTCGGCCTCGACGTCCGCAAGGACGACGTGTTCTGGAACGCCGCCGACCCCGGCTGGGCGTACGGCCTGTACTACGCCCTGCTCGGGCCCCTCGCCGCGGGCATCCGCAGCATCCTGCTGCACGCCGGGTTCTCCGCGCCCCTCACCTGGCAGGTGATGGAGCGCTTCGGCGTCACCAACTTCGCCGCCGCGCCCACGGTCTACCGCAGCCTGCGGGCCGACCCCACGCCGATCCCCGAGACGGTGACACTGCGGCGCGCGTCGTCGGCGGGTGAACCGCTCACCCCCGACGTGATCTCGTGGGCCGAGGCCAACCTGAACGTGTTCGTGCGCGACCACTACGGCCAGAMCGAGCACGGCATGTTCATCGCCAACTCCTGGGCCGACGGACTGCGGGACGAGGTGCGCGACGGGTCCATGGGCAAACCGCTGCCGGGGTGGGCGTGCGCCGTCCTCGAGGACGACTCCGACGCGATCGCGCCGCCGCGCACCCCGGGTCGGGTCGCGATCGACACACTGGGCAGCCCACTGATGTGGTTCACCGGCTACGTCGACGCCCCGGAGAAGACCGCGCAGCGGTTCACCGCCGACGGTCGCTGGTATCTCACCGGCGACGCCGGGCAGACCGACGAGGACGGCTTCTTCTTCTTCTCCGCCCGCGACGACGACGTGATCATCATGGCCGGCTACCGGATCGGGCCCTTCGACGTCGAGAGTGTGCTCGTGATGCACGACGAGGTCGTCGAGGCTGCGGTCGTCGGGATGCCCGACGAGTTGCGCGGTGAGGTGCTCGAGGCGTTCGTGGTCCTGCGCGAAGGCGTCGACGGGACCGACGAACTGGAGGTCGAACTGCAGACGCTGGTGAAGAAGAAGTTCGCGGCGCACGCCTACCCGCGCACCGTGCACTTCGTCCCCAACCTGCCCAAGACCCCCAGCGGCAAGGTGCAGCGGTACCTGCTCCGCCAGAAGTAGGCGGCTCCGCCGCCCGTGCGCCTTTCTGGTAGCA
>NZ_JBFUGT010000185.1:0-12511 GCF_056402775.1 Rhodococcus sp. P3_B8 | reverse complement strand
CTAGGCCCTCCGGGCCCGTGCGCCTTTTTGGTAGCTGCAGCAACCAGAAAGGCGCACGGGCGGCGGAGCCGCCTACGAGCCCAGCGTGTCCGGGTCGGGGCCGATGCGCCCGTCGGCCCGGGTCAGGGACCCGACCGTGTTGATCTCGTCGGGGGTCAGCTCGAAGTCGAAGACGTTGAAGTTGGCGGCGATGCGCTCCGGCGTCACCGACTTGGGGATGACCACGTTGCCGATCTGCAGGTGCCAGCGAATGATCACCTGTGCGGTCGTCTTACCGTGCGCTGCAGCGATCTTCGCGATGGACTCGTCCTCGAGGACGGTGCCCTGCCCGAGCGGGCTCCATGCCTCGGTCGCGATGCCCTTTCCGGTGTGGAAGGCGCGCAGGTCGGCCTGGTTGAACCGCGGGTGCAGCTCGACCTGGTTGATTGCGGGCACCTCGCCCGTCTCGGCGATCAGCCGGTCGAGGGTCTCGGGGGTGAAGTTGGAGACACCGATCGACCGCGCACGCCCGTCGGCCTTGATCTTCTGGAAGGCCTTGAACGTGTCCACGTAGCGGTCCGCGGACGGCACCGGCCAGTGGATGAGGTAGAGGTCGACGTAGTCGAGCCCGAGGCGGTTCAGGCTGGCGTCGAACGCGCGGAGCGTGGAGTCGTACCCCTGGTCCTCGTTCCACAGCTTGGTCGTGACGAACAGCTCGTCGCGGGCAATTCCGGAGTCCGCGAGCGCGCGGCCCACTCCGGTTTCGTTCTCGTAGATCTTGGCGGTGTCGATGCTGCGGTACCCGGCCTTCAGCGCCTCGGTGACCGCGGCGTGGCTCTCGTCGTCCGGCACCTGCCACACGCCGAAGCCGAGGGCAGGAATGCTGTTCCCGTCGTTGAGCGTGACCGTAGGTACAGGACTCTGTGCATTGTTGAAACCCATGAGATTGTCCAACCGGGGACCCGGACCAGATGTTCCCGCGTCTCAGGATGTGGACTTTCGCGTGTCGTTTCGGTGCGACCGGGTAATCCGACGGCATCGGCGTTCAGGTGGTGACGCGCCCGGTGGAAGGGGCGGACATGGGCCTCGGATACACATTGGCCTATCGGTTCAAGATCACGCCCTGGGTGAAAGCGGGCCGCGTGTTCGGAAGCCAGATCGAGACGTTGCTCGATCCCTTCGACGCCCCACCGGGAGAGGTCCTCGACATCGGATGCGGCACCGGTGACCATGCCATCGAGATGGCCCGGCGGGGGTGGCAGGTGACGGGGATCGACACCGTCCAGCTGGCCCTCGACAAGGCACGGTCCAAGGCGCGGAAGGCGGGCGTCGACGTGCGTTTCATGCACGCGGACGCCACCGACCTCGAGCACGCCGTCGGTCGCGGGTACCACCTGATCCTGGATGTGGGGTGCTACCACGGGCTCAGCGACCACGACCGGGTCGCGTACGCCGAGAACGTCACGACCGTGAGCGAACCGCACGCCACCCTGCTGATGTTCGCGTTCGGGCCGGGGCATCGCGGCCCGCTGCCGCGCGGGGTCTCCCGCTCCGACGTGGAGCGGACGTTCGAGAAGTGGAAACTCGTGTCGGACGTCGACGCGGACACGACCGGCATGCCGGGACCGCTCAAGAAGGCCGACCCCCGCTGGTTCCGCCTCGTCAAGCGCTGAGTGGATAATCGCCAGGTGACTGCAACACTGCGCATCAGCGGACTGTCGGCTTCGCGCGGTGAGCGCACCCTCTTCTCCGGCCTCGATCTGACCGTCGCCCCGGGCGACGTGACCGGACTCGTGGGGGCGAACGGTGCCGGCAAGTCGACGCTGTTGACTGCGCTCGCGGGGGTCGGCTCGGCGGACGTCGAGGGCAGTATCGTGCTGAGCCCGCCCGACGCGGCCGTCGGCTACCTCGCCCAGGAACCCGACCGGATCTCCGGCGAGACGGTGCTCGACTTCCTCGGTCGCAGGACCGGCGTCACCGAGGCCGAGCACACCATGAATGCGGCCGCGGAAACGCTCGGCGAGTCGGATGAGGATCTCTACTCCCCCGCCCTGGAACGCTGGCTGGCGCTGGGCGGCGCCGATCTCGCCGAGCGCGCGGAGAAGGTCGTGAGCGAACTCGGGCTGGGGGTGCCGCTCGACGCGCACATGACGTCGCTGTCCGGTGGGCAGGCCGCGCGCGCCGGATTGGCGTCGCTGCTGCTGTCCCGGTACGACGTGCTGCTGCTCGACGAGCCGACCAACGACCTCGACCTCGTGGGGCTCGAGCAGCTCGAGCGTTTCGTCGCCGAGAGCCGGGCTGCGATGGTGGTGGTGAGTCACGATCGAGAATTCCTGGCGCGCACCGTGACCGGCATCGTGGAACTCGACCTGGTACAGCAGCAGATCGCGGTCTACGACGGCAGCTACGACTCGTACCTCGCCGAACGGGAGATCGCGCGCAGGCATGCGCGGGAGGCGTACGAGGAGTACGCGGGGACCCGTTCGGACCTCGAGGACCGCGCGCAGATGCAGCGGAACTGGATGGAGCACGGCGTCCGGAACGCGCGGCGTAAGGCGAAGGACAACGACAAGATCGGCAAGGGCCTGCGCACCGAGTCCACCGAGAAGCAGGCCGCGAAGGCCCGGCAGACGCAACGCCGGATCGAGCGGCTCGAGGTGGTCGAGGAGCCGCGCAAGGAGTGGGAGCTGCGGATGGAGATCGCGGCAGCCCCACGCAGCGGATCGGTCGTGGCGACGGCGAACGGTGCCACCGTCGCATGGGGCGGGGACCGCGAATTCTCGTTCGGTCCGGTCACCACTCAGGTGGACTGGGGTGACCGGATCCTCATCACCGGCGCCAACGGGTCCGGCAAGACGACCCTGCTGAAGGTGCTGCTCGGCAAGATCGCCCTGGACGCGGGCACCGCGTCACTCGGTTCGGGTGTGGCGATCGGCGAGATCGATCAGGCCCGCGGCCTGTTCGAGGGCGGCGAGAAGGTGGCCGACGCGTTCGCGGCGCAGGTCCCGGACTGGCCGGACGCCGACGTGCGGACACTGCTCGCGAAGTTCGGGCTCAAGGGACACCACGTGCTGCGGCCGGCGGCGTCGCTGTCACCGGGCGAACGCACCCGCGCCGCCCTGGCCCTGCTGCAGGCGCGGGGCGTCAACCTGCTGGTGCTCGACGAGCCCACCAACCACCTGGACCTCCCCGCGATCGAACAGCTCGAGCAGGCCATGGAGAACTTCGACGGCACGCTGCTGCTCGTCACCCACGACCGGCGGATGCTGGATTCGACTCGCAGCACGCGCCGGTGGCGGATGGACGGCGGCCGGCTGTCCGAGGAGTAGTCAGTCGCCTTCGGCCATCGGCGGCAACGCCTTGACGAACGGCGGGTCGTAGTCGACCTTGCCCAGCTTCGCCGCGCCTCCGGGGGAACCGAGGTCGTCGAAGAAGTCGGCGTTCGCCTTGGTGTACTCCACCCACTGGTCCGGGACGTCGTCCTCGTAGAAGATCGCCTCGACGGGGCAGACCGGCTCACAGGCGCCGCAATCGACGCATTCGTCGGGGTGGATGTAGAGCATCCGACCGCCCTCGTAAATGCAGTCGACAGGACATTCTTCGATGCATGCCTTGTCCAGAACGTCGACACAAGGCTCTGCGATGGTGTAGGTCACGTCAGTAATCCTGTCCTTTCCTGCCGTCCCGCGCGAATCGCCTCCACTCTGCCACTCAATTTCCCGAGGTCAACTTGTCGGCGTGCGGCCGGCGGCGAGGGGGGTGGACGGTGGTCTGCGACACCCACTCCGTTGTATCCCATTGACAAACTGTTGGGTTTTCACAACACTTTGTTGCATGAGCCCAGTACGGCGGGGGGACGCCCTCCCCATCTACAACCGCATCGGCGTCCTTCGCGCCGAACGCGGGATGAGCCGGGCTCAGCTGGCGGGACTCATCGACGTCAATCCCCAGACCGTCGGCGCGCTCGAACGGGGCGACCACTACCCCAGCCTCGACCTGGCGTTCCGTATCTCGTGGGTGTTCGAACTGCCCGTGGAGGCCATCTTCTCCCGCACCGAGTTCGGACCCCTGTCCACCGAGCTCTACCGCACCGACCGACCGCCGTCTACGACAGGAAACGGGGAGAGCCATGCCTGAGACCAATCTGATCGAGCGGTACCAGGGGTTCCGGACGCGCAGATTCCTCCAGAACGAACGCCGGTACCGGACGTGGCTACCGAGGTGGCGGACGCGCAGCCGCAGACGAATCCTGGTGATCGCTCTCGGGGTGACGTTCGTGTTCATGACCGCCGTCGGCATCGTGTGCCATTTCGACATGGTCGTCGGGCCGCTGCTGTGGTTGCCCGCGTGCCTGCTGTTCTTCCCGCTGTGGACGATGCTCCAGATCGTGTCCGGGCGGCAGGGCGACGCTCCGCGCGACGCTCTCGACGAGTGGGAGATCCAGCAGCGCAACAGTGCCCGGTCGATCGGACTCACGGTCACCCAGCTACTGACGCTCGTTCCCGCGCTCTACCTGATCTTCGTCGGCGCGCTGGACGGCGATCACGGCAACGTGCCGTACGCCGCGGGACTGCTCGTCGTCACCGCGCTGATGGTCGGGGGGTGCACGCCCGCCATGATCCTCGGCTGGACGCAACCCGATCCCGACCCCGACGACCTCGCTTCGTAGGAACACCCGCACTCGAGAACGGGAAGGACCCATGTCTCACACCCTCACGATCGACGGCATCTCCAAACGGTACGGCGAGGTCGTCGCACTCGACGACCTGTCCTTCGAAGTCCGCCCCGGTGAAATCTTCGGTTTCGTCGGCAGCAACGGTGCCGGCAAGACCACCACCATGCGCATCGCGCTGGGCGTCCTGTCCGCCGATTCCGGTGAGGTCCGGCTCGGCGGCAAGCCGGTGGACCTGGATGTGCGGCGCACCATCGGGTACATGCCGGAGGAACGCGGGCTGTACCCGAAGATGAAGGTGGGCAAGCAACTCGAATACCTCGCCGAGCTGCACGGCATTTCCCGCTCGGCGGCGCGGGAGGCGGTCGGCCGCTGGACCGAACGCCTCGGCATCGCGGACCGTGTCGGCGACACCGTCGACGCACTCTCGCTCGGCAATCAGCAACGCGTCCAGCTGGCCGCCGCGCTCGTCCACGATCCGGCGGTGCTGGTCCTCGACGAACCCTTCTCCGGGCTCGACCCCGTCGCGGTGGACGTCATGAGCGAGGTGCTGGTGGAGAAGGCGAACACCGGGGTGCCGGTGATTTTCTCGAGCCATCAGCTCGAACTCGTCCAGCGCCTGTGCCACCGCGTCGGCATCATCAGCCACGGCCGGATGCGTGCCGTCGGCACCGTCGACGAACTCCGCGGCGGCGGCAACGCCCAACTCGAAGTCCACGCTCCGGAGGCGCCGGTCGGCTGGGCCCATCACCTCGAGGGCGTCACCACGATCAGTCACCTCGACGGCCGGACCCTGCTGTCGCTCGACACTGACGTGGACGACCAGCTGATCCTGCACACCGCCCTGAAGACCGGGCCGGTGCACGAATTCTCGCTGCGCCGGCCGACCCTGACCGATCTGTTCCGAGAGGTGGTCACGGCATGAGTGCCCCACTGAGCCCCGCCCGCGCGATCGGCCTCGTGGCCCGCCGCGAATTCCTGACACAGGTGGCGAAGAAGAGCTTCGTCATCAGCAACGTGATCATCCTGCTGGCCATCGTGGGCGGCATCGTCGCGTACTCGCTGTTCTCGGGCGGCGACGACGAACGCGCCACCATCGGACTCGTCGGCGACCAGTCGCTCGCGCCCGCTCTCGTCGCCACCGGTGACGCGGTCGGGACGCCGGTCGACGTCGTCCCGACCACCGACGAACAGGCCGCGCGGGACGAGGTGGGGAACGGTGACCTCGACGTCGCCCTGATTCCCGGCACCAACGGATCCGTCACGGCCGTCACCGAATCCGAGATCGGCTCCGGGCTTCGCACCGTGATCGACGCGGCCGTGGTGCAGCAGGCTCAGTCCGGTGCGCTCGCCGCGCAGGGCGTGGATCCCGCGCAACTCGCCGAAGCGACCGGCCGGGCGGTGGTCACCGTCGACGCACTCGATCCGCCCGACCCGGAGAAGGGCCAGCGCGTGGCCCTCTCCATCGCCGTGGTCGTCCTGCTGTACATGCAGATCATGATGTTCGGCATGTACGTGGCGATGGGTGTGGTGGAGGAGAAGTCGAGCCGCGTCGTGGAACTGCTCCTGTCGACCCTCCGTCCGCTGCAGCTGCTCTGGGGCAAGGTGATCGGCATCGGCGCGGTGGGTCTCGTCCAGTTGACCGCCTACGGTGTGGCCGGTGTCGCGGCCGGGCTCGCGACGGGCGTGCTCACCGTGACGGGGACGGCGATCGGGGTGCTGGCCGGAACGCTCGGCTGGTTCGTGCTCGGATTCGCGTTCTTCGCGGTCCTCTACGCCGCGGCCGGGTCGATGGTGTCGCGGCAGGAGGACGTCAACGCCACCGCGTCACCGCTGATGGTGCTGATCGTCATCATGTTCTTCAGCGCCTTCTCCTCGGTGAGCAACCCGGACGGCACCCTCAGCAACGTCCTCAGCTGGATTCCGCCGTTCTCGGCGATCCTGATGCCGCTGCGCATCGCCGCCGGCGTGGCGTCCCCGGTCCAGGTGGTCGTCACGGTCGCTCTGATGCTCGCGGTGACCGCCGCACTCAGCGTGCTGGCCGCGAAGATCTACCAGCGCTCGATCCTGCGTATCGGCAAGGTCGTGTCGTGGAAGGAGGCGCTCGGCAGGTAGCGAATTCCCAGCGCACGGCCAAGTTCCCTGTGTAGTCTTCGAATCGTCGATCGATGCTGCTCAGCTGCCGTCGTGGAACGGGGAACACCCATGGTCGTCCGTCGCGGGAAGCCGATCGTCGTCATCGCCGTCACCGTGGTCGCGTCCATGACGTTGATGCTGACGGCCTGCACGTCCGACGAGCCGGCCACTGCGCGCGGTGGCAACGCCGGCCCCGACGGCACCCCGGTCGCTTACCAGGAGCCGGTGAAGCTGTCGAGCGAGAACGGGGTGCTCGAGGTTCGACTGTCGGCCCATCAGGGCACGGTCGACCTCGACACCGTCTCGGAACCGGTGTCGGGCTTCCTGGTCTTCGGATACGAGGTTCTGCAGGGCACGAGTTCGGACGGTTCGACCACGGGCGACGACGTCTACCCGGCACCGACGTTGCGCGTCGATCCGGGTGAGCGCCTGATCATCCACTACGACAACGATCTCCGGAACCTGACGATCGAGGACTTCTACGACCCCGCGTTCACGCCGGCGGGCGGGGAGGTCCCGATCTATCCCCCGGCCCTCGACTCGGCGCCGCTGAACCTGCACACCCACGGTCTTCACGTGAGCCCGGACGGCAACGCCGACAACGTGCTGCTCGACATCCCCGCCGGGATGGGCAACGTCTACGACTACGCGGTGCCGAAGGACATGCCGAACGGCCTGTACTGGTACCACAGTCACCGTCACACGATGACGGCGCAGCAGACGTATGCGGGGCTCGCGGGACTGCTCGAGATCGGCAGGCCCGACGGCAACCTTCCGCTGGTGACGCAGAACGACGTTCCCATCCGTGACATGGCGTTGCAGTACAACTTCGTCTTCGACCGTAAAGGCAACGGCCACCAGCTGAACGACCCGAACTGGCCACAGTTCGTGAGCACATTGAAGCCGCCGGAGGGGACTCAGCTCGCCGACGGAACGTACGAGCCGAGCCTGGCGCCCGTGAACTTCTCGGAAACTACGGAGGGCTCCCAGTACGTCACCAACTGGTATTCCGGGCCGCTGTCGCCGGCGAATCATCGCGGGCAGAACCAGTTCGTGCCGGGCAATCTCCAGAGCTTCAGCAGTGATTCGACGAACATTCCCGCCGACCCGTCGCTGCCGGACAACGAACGCGACGTGCAGTACACCGTCAACGGGCAGTTCCAGCCGGAGCTGAAACTGAAGCCGGGCCAGACGGAGATCTGGTCGCTGGCGAACATCAGCGATTTCGCCTACATGCCGCTCAGGCTCACCGAGACCGCGACGGGCAACCACCCGAAGTTCGCCGTCGTCGGCCAGGACGGAAACCCCTTCACCCAGGTGCAGTTGCCCGTCGGTGGTGACGGCACCCGGCTCGTCATCCCGCCGGGGTCGCGGTACGCGATCGCCGTGACGATGCCGGACACCGGCGATCTGGTGCTCGACATGCCACCGCTGGACGGGGCGAAACCCGTCACCAATCCCGGCGTGCTCTACACCAACAACGGCACCGACAATCCGCCGGCCGAGCTGGGCACGGTGACGGTCGACCCGTCGGTGATCAGTTACGCCGACGGCTTCTTCACCTTCCCCACCCAGACCCTCCTCCACGTCACACCCGACAGCGGTGAAGGCCGGACCACGCCGTTCGAGCCCGGTCAGAACCTCGACGCGTACACGTCGTTCGTGGACACGTCGGTGATGACACCGGACGTGAAGCGCACCCTCACGGTCTCGGGCGGATTCGGCAACGAGAAGGCCAGCAACAGCGACCCGAAGGCCTTCACCTACGAGTTCGACGACAACACGTTCCCGAACATCCCGCTGATCCAGCCGCGCCTCAATTCGGTCGAGGAATGGTTGATCACGAACCTCAACAACGACGAACATCCGATGCACATCCACGTCAACGACTTCCAGGTGATGGAGATCGTCGATCCGATCGCGGGCACCCGGACCGGGGTGCAACCGTGGGGTGAGGACAACGTGAACGTGCCGGCGCCCGTCACCGACGCGAACGAGAACCCGCTCGTGCCCGCATCGGTGACGCTGCGCACGAAATTCACCGAGTACACGGGCACTTTCGTGATCCACTGCCATCGCCTCAACCACGAGGACAACGGACTGATGGCCACCGTCAACGTCATCCCCGAGGTGTCGACGTACGCGGTGGCGGTGCCGGGTTCGGCGGGCACCCCCGCGACCGTGCAGGTCCACGACGGCAACGGCGACAAGGTGATCGCCGCGGTCGCACCGTTCCCGTCGTTCGAGGGCACCCCGACGGTGGCGATGGCCGACGTCAACGGCGACATGATCCTCGACCTCGTCGCCGGGACCGGTGCGGGTGTGTCGCCGGAGGTCGTCGCGTACGACGGCAACGATGTCGGCTCCGGCCCGTTCACCGCCGAGCTGACCCGGTTCGCCCCGTTCGACGACGGCTTCCGCGGGGGCGTGAACGTCGCGGGTGCGGACATCGACGGAAACGCACTGGCCGACAACATCATCACCGGAACCGGCCCCGGCACCGAATCGCAGGTGAAGGTGTTCTCGTCCACCCTGCCCACGGAGAAGGGCACGGCACCCGAGGTCTTCTCGAGCTTCACCCCCTACCCCGGGTCGCAGTCCGGGGTCACCGTCGCGACCGGCCTGGTCGACGCCGCCTCGGGCCGGGCCAGCATCGTCACCGCCCCAGGGCCGGGAGAAGCGCCTCGTGTGAAGACGTTCCGCTACGACCTGTTCGAGCCGACCGCCGCCGCGACTGCCGACGGCACCGCGGACGAGCACGCCGGCCACACCGACGGACCGCGGACGACGTCGGAGTTCCTGGCCTTCGACGAGAGCTACCTCGGCGGTGTCTCACTCTCGACGGGATGGGTGGCCGGTGCCGAAGGCGGAGCGAAGAGCATCGTCACCGGCATGCTGGGCGGCGACGGCACCGTTCGTGTGTGGTCGAGTGGGTCACGCCTCGACGGTGAACCGGCCATGTATCTCGAGAGCCCGAACCACCACTCCGGCGACGTCGTGTTCACTCAGATCGCGTCGTTCGCACCGTTCGCCGGCGGCCCTCCCGGCAGCGGGGTCCAGGTGGCCACCACCAGCACCACAAGCGGCGCCGACCTGCTCGTCAGCGGCCCCGGGCCGGGCGGCACCGAGGTGCGCAAGTTCGGACTGGGCCGCGCCGAACCCCAATCCACCACGCTGGTGCCGCTGCCGTTGGGCGCCCTCCCCGCGCTCCCCGCAGCGCAAGGGCCCGTGCCACTCGGCGGGCGGTAGGTGCAGTCGGTCAGCCGGCCCGCTTCTCGGCGGCGTCGGCGATGTCGTCGAGATCGCGCCGGATCGCCTTGGTGGTGGCCTTCAGCGCGAAGGAGCCGAACACTTTCATCATGAACTTCGACACTGCGCCGAGCCCAGTTGCTTCCGCTGAGAAGTGGAACGTCAGGGTGGTGCCGTCACCGGCAGGCTCCAAGGTGAACACCGTCGCGTAGTCCGCGCCGTGGGACGACGCCTTCACGACGGTGCGCTTCTCCGGGTCGATCTCCGTGACCCACATTTCCTCGGTCGACGACTTGCCGAACAGCACCCGGGTCTCGCGCCACCGCGTGCCGACTTCGTATTTCGTCGAGTCCAGCCTCTCGAGCTTCTCCACACCGCTCAGCACCGATTCCGCGTTGTCCAGATCGGTGACGACCGCCCAGACCGCGCCGACGGGCGCATCGATCGTTCGGCTCACGCGGATCTCCGAGGCTGACATGGGGCACCCATTTCTTTCTTCTCAGGGCAGGGTCCAGAATTGGCGGGTCATCAGGTAGAAGACGATGACCCAGAACACCATAACCCCGGCGACGATCGCGAGCCCTCGACGGTTCGTTGTCGCTTCCGGAACGTCCGGGGGTGGCCGCAGCCAGCGCCCCAGCACCCGGTTCACGTAGTACGGCATCGTCACGAAGCTCATGATGAAGCTGGACAGCAGGTTTCCGACGAGCAGACCGAGCCACAGCGGCATCTTCAGCGGCGACAACGCGAGGGTGAGAATCACGACGGTGGGATAGAGACCGACCCACACCGCGATCGACGTCTTGGTTTCGGACGGCGGCGGCGCCTCGTTGCCGTTTTCGTCGAACGCGAACCAGCTCCCGAAGGAGTTGTCGATGGTGCGCAATTCGAAGTCGTGGAACTTCTCCCCCTCGGCGAGAAGTTCCTGACGCTTCGCCGAGGTGAGCCACCTGTCGAGGTCGGCGGCGTTGTCGTAGCGGTACAGCGCGGTCCACTCGTCCTGGATTCCCTCGATGGGCCGGAAGAGTTCGCTGCCGCGGAAGCCGTCGAACTTGCTCTCTTCCAATCGCAGTCGATCCTGCCACGCGAGGAAATCGTCGACGTGCTCCGGGCCGACACGGTGCGTCACGACGACCGTCACGAGCGGATCCGACTCGCGTGCGCCCCCGCTGATGACCTGCTGGGTGGCGGGGCCGTCGAAGTACTGCTGCCCCTCGTCCAGCCGCTGCTGCCGGGTGGCGCTGTTGATCCAGGCCTGCACGTGGGCGACGGAGTCGAAGCGGTAGACCACGACCCAGTCGGGTTGCACGGCGGTGGGCGCGGAGATCTCGGCGCCCAGGAACCCGGGGTAGTGGGACGCGGCGGTGTTCATGTCCTGCTGCCAGGCCTCGAACGCCTCCTCGGCTCCGGCGCGCACCTTCTGGCCGATGATGACCGTCGCGGCGTTGCCGGTGGATTTCTCGGTGGGCTTCTCGGTGTCCATCGCCCTCTCCTCACGGCTCAGGTCGTCGGAACCGATCGGTTCTCGCCGATTCGGTGGTAGATCCGCTCGGGGGTGAGCGGCAACTCGCGAAAACGCACGCCCGTCGCGTTTTCCAGGGCGTTGGCCAGCGCGGGCGCCACCGGGTTGATGCAGCACTCCGCCATTCCCTTCGCACGCATCGGTCCGACGGAATCCGTCGAATCGACCAGCAGCACTTCGGTACGGGGAATGTCGGCGTAGGTGGGGATGCGGTAGTTGCGCAGGTTGGGGTTGATCATCACACCGTTGTCGTCGACGTGAAAGTTCTCGGTCAGCGCGAATCCGATGCCCTGGGCGACGCCGCCCTCGATCTGGCCGCGGACCTGCACCGGGTTGATGATTACCCCGGCGTCCGTGGCGTGGACGCTGTAGAGGATGCGGATCTCGCCCGTCACGCGGTGGACGGCGATGCGGAAACCGTGGGTGTTGGAGACGACGCTGCGCGGCGACCCGTACGCCTTGCGCGCCTCGGTGAACCGGATGCCGCGCCGGCGGGCGGCGTCGAGGAGTTCGGTCAGCGGCACGCGCGTGCCGTCGCAGAGCACCCCGTCGTCGTCCATCGAGCAGGACGCGACGTCGACCCCGGTGTGCGCGGCGGCGAACGCCAGGATGCGGTCGCGCAGGGCCTCCGACGCCCGCGACACGGCGTTGCCCGCGACGAAGAGGCCGGCGCTGGCGAACGCCCCCGTGTCGAAGCCCGTACGGTCGGTGTCGGACTGCACGAGACGCACCCGCGACGGGGTGGTGCCGAGGTGGGTGGCCGCGATCTGCACGTGTGCAGTCGACGTCCCCTCACCGAATTCGACGGTGCCGACGGCGAGTTCGTACACGCCGTCGTCGCCGAGCGTCGCCCACGCCTCGGAGATATGTTCGGTCGGGGGCGCCGTCTCGTGCAGCGAGCTCGCGGTGCCCTCGCCGACGAGCCAGTCGTCGCCCAGCACCTGCCACCTGCC
>NZ_JBFUGT010000184.1:0-12521 GCF_056402775.1 Rhodococcus sp. P3_B8 | reverse complement strand
CCGCACCGCCGCGGTGGCAGGTCGCGCGCCGGCCGGAACCCCCACCGGGACTGCACTCCTCGACGACGTGACGCTGTCCAACGCCGGGCTGACCGAGAACAGCACGGTTGTCGTGACACCGGTGACGGTGTACGGCGGGAAGACCGTGACGGTCAGCGGGTCGAATCTGGCCGTCAACTCCGTCTCCGACGTCACCCTGCGTCACGCCCTGCTCGGCAAGGTCCTCACGGTCGGCGACACGGTGTCGCTGCTCCCCCGCGATCTGGGCCCCGGCACCAGCACCGCCCCCGCGACGCAGGCACTGTCCCGGACGTTCGGTGTCGCCTGGACGTCCGAGTTGCTCACCGTCACCGGGGTCGACCCCGCCGGTGGTCCGGTGAGCGTGCAGCCCAACACCGCGGTCGGGTGGGGCGAGGGTGTGCGCGCAACGGTGTCCACGGCCCCGACCCGGCTGCCCGCGCCGCCCGTCCGGCCCGCCGAGGAGGTTCCCCCGGTTCCAGTCGAGGACCTGGTGGGCGCCCACACCCAGGCAGCCAAACTCACCGAGTGGCTCGGACTGGCACTCGACGAACCCGAACTGCTCCGCAAACTCGGGGCCTCACCCCATCTGGGCGTCCTGGTGACCGGGCCCGCCGGTGTCGGGAAGGCGACGCTCGCCCGCGCGGTGCTCGCCTCCCGGCGACTCGTCGAACTCGACGGGCCGAGTGCCGGCGCGCTGGAAGCCGACTCACGGTTACAGCGGGTCACCGCGGCGGTCGACGCGATCCGCAGCGGCGGCGTCCTGCTGATCACCGACATCGATGCCCTGCTGCCCGCCACCCCGGAACCGGTGTCCGCGCTGATCGTCGAACAACTCCGCCGCGCAGTCGACACCGTCGGGGTCGCGTTCGTCGCGACGTCGGCGCACCCCGAGTCGGTCGACACCAGGTTGCGCGGGCAGGACCTGTGCGACCGCGAACTCACCCTGACCCTGCCCGACGGCTCCACCCGCCGGGCGCTGCTGGAACTGCTTCTGCGGAAGGTCCCCACCGACGGCATCGCCCTCGACGCGATCGCGGCCCGCACACCGGGGTTCGTCGTCGCCGACCTCGCCGCGCTGTGCCGGGAAGCGGCCCTGCGGGCCGCCTCACGCGCCACCAGGAAACCCGTCGACCCCGCACTCACACAGGACGACCTGCTCGGCGCGCTCGACGTCATCCGCCCGCTGTCGCGGTCGGGCAGCGAGGAACTCGCGATCGGCACCCTCACCCTCGACGACGTCGGGGACATGGTGGAGACCAAGCAGGCGCTGACCGAGGCGGTCCTGTGGCCGTTGCAGCATCCGGATTCGTTCGCCCGCCTCGGCGTCGATCCCCCGCGCGGAGTGCTGCTGTACGGTCCGCCCGGTTGCGGCAAGACCTATCTCGTTCGGGCGCTGGCAAGTTCGGGGCATCTGAGTGTGCACGCCGTCAAGGGCGCCGAGCTGATGGACAAGTGGGTGGGCGCGTCCGAGAAGGCCGTCCGCGAACTGTTCCAGCGGGCGCGGGATTCGGCCCCGTCACTGATCTTCCTCGACGAGGTGGACGCCCTCGCGCCGCGGCGCGGCCAGAGCTCCGACTCCGGGGTGTCCGATCGGGTGGTGGCCGCCCTGCTCACCGAACTCGACGGCGTCGAACCGCTGCGCGACGTGGTGGTCGTCGGCGCCACCAACCGTCCCGACCTCATCGACCCGGCGTTGCTGCGCCCCGGCCGCCTGGAGCGGCTGGTGTTCGTGCCGCCGCCGGACGGCGAGGCCCGCCGCGCGATCCTGCGGACATCCGGGAAGTCGGTGCCCCTCGCCGACGACGTCGACCTCGACGCCCTTGCCGACGACCTCGACGGCTACTCGGCCGCCGACTGCTCGGCGCTGCTGCGGGAAGCCGCGCTGGCCGCCATGCGCCGGAACATCGACGCCGCCGACGTCACCGCGGCCGACGTGGCCGAGGCACGCGAAAAGGTGCGCCCCTCACTCGATCCCGAGCAAGTGGCGCACCTCGAGTCCTATGCGCTGTCGCGCCCGTGAGTACTTGTCAACCGCCCGCGGTTGACAAGTACTCACGGGTCAGGACCAGCGGCCGAGCAGCGTGGCCGCGTGTGCGGCGAGGGCGGCCTGGAAGAAAGGCCCGAAGCTCACCCGCGCGACGCCGAGCGGCCCGAAGCTCGCCGGATCGTCCTGATCGGGCAGGCCGATGGCGTTGACGGGCAGCGGGAGCTCCGACGTGAGCCGCTTCTGGGTGGCGTCGTCGTGACGGCCCACGGGGTACAGCACGTCGGCGCCGGCCTCGGCGGCGAGCTTCAGCCGAGCGATCGCGCGGTCGACACGGTCGGACTCGTCGCCCACCTGCTTCACGAACAGGTCGGTGCGCGCATTCACGACCACGTGGACGCCGGCAGCGTCGGCCGCTTGCCGCAGCCCTCCGACGAAGTCGGCGTGCTCCTGCGGTTCGCGGAGCCGCCCGCCCTCGCTGTGGACCGTGTCCTCGATGTTCAGGCCCACGGCTCCCGCGCCGATCAGACCTTCGATCAGCCGGGCGGGCTCGAGCCCGTATCCCGATTCGATGTCGACCGACAGCGGCAACTCCACCGCCGCGGTGATCTGCGAGATGCGGTGCAGCAGCTCGTCGAACGTGATCCCCTCGTTGTCGGGCTTGCCGATCGAGTCGGATACCGGGTGGCTCCCGACGGTCAGCGCCTGAAACCCAGCGGACACAGCCAGATTCGCGGACCAGGCATCCCACACGGTGGGAAGGATGACCGGGTTGCCGGGCTGGTGCAGCCCCAGCAGGGTGGTGGCCTTCTCGTTGCTCGACGTCATAGGTGGGCTCCTCGCCTCGGTTGTATTCGATCGGAGTCGTTCTCGGGCACGCCTTCGGTGCCAACGCCGGGTTCGCCATTTCCATTCCTTCCCGCTCGAGTACCGTGAGCGAATGGACTTCCGGGAACCTCTGTCGGCCGCGGCTGCTCTCGCGTCCGGCGCACTGGCCGGTTTCGTCCTCACCAATCCCCGCAACCGGGCCTGGACGATCAACGCGTCCGACCGGGAGATCGAGCGGTGGCTCAGCAGCCAGCCGACGGGTGTGGTGGTGGCTCTCGTTCTCGCTGTCGTCGCGGTGGCCGGTCTGCAACGGTCCGGCTCCCGGCGGGTGTCGTGGATCCTGGCGGCGGCGTGCGCGCTCGCCCTGATCGGCGCGCGCTGGGCGGTGCCGAATGCCGGCGGGGTCGACACGCTGATCGCCCTGCACTTCGCGAAGACCGCGACTGCCGGGTTCCTGCTGGGCGCGGCGGTCGCCGCGGTGTGGGGTCGCTGGGTTTCGCATCTGGCGCTGACTCTCGGTGTCGCGAGCGCGTTCCTTCTCGCGAGTGTGCAGCGACTGCCGCGTAGTGACACCGCGTACGTCGAGCCCGCGAGTATGAGCACCTCCGCGATCGGCGAACCCCCGCAGTGGCTGCTGCTGGGAGTTCTCGTGCTCGCGCTCGCGTCGGCGGTGGTGGCGCGGTCGCAGTTCCGGGTGCAGCGTCCGGACCGGAGGACCCTGCTGACCGCGCTGGTCGGCGCCGTGGCTCTCGCCCTGCTCAACCGGTTGTTCGGGGCGTGGATCGACGATCAGGAATTCGGCGAGCCCCTGACGGTCTGGCTGATCGTCGCGTTCTCGCTCGCCGTGATTCTGACGGCCACGGTGCTGATCGCACGCCGGTTCCCGGGGATCGACGGACGCTTCCTGCTCGCCGCGACCGGTGTCACCGCGGCGGCCGTGCTCGTCCTCGACGACCTCCGCACTCCGCGGGTGACGACGCCCGCGCCGGCGTTGCTGGCGGTCGGCGTCGTCGCTCTCGCCGCGGGAATCGCGGTGGCGGTCCGGGTCCCGCCGAAGTGGCGGCGCCCGCAGTGGGGACTCTGCCTGGCCGCCGTCGTTCCGCTGCTCGCCGCCGTGTGGCCCGACTTCGGCGACGACGGCGTCGCACTGCTGATCCGGCTGGCCGTGCTGGGTTGCGGCACGGGTTTCGCGCTCGCCACCGCTTTGCCGGGGTCGGCGCCGGTCGCGGTACTCGGTTTCGCGTTGCCGTTCGCGTCGCTGGTGTTCGTGGCGGCGACCACCGTTCCCCGCAGCCGGGTGGTCTACTCGGGCGCGAGCAGCGAACACCGTCTGCCGTCGTCGCCTGCCTCGACCGCTGCGTCCGACCATCTCGTCGGCTTCGTGATGCTGCTCGTCGTGGCGTTCTGCGTCTACTCGGTGCACGAGCGGCGCAGTACCCCGGAAGGCAGCTAGTCGAGGAGGCCGAGCGACTGAAGCCGGCGGAACACGAGCATCGAGCCGGGCGCGACGTCGCGCATGGCCGCGTATTCGTCGACGGTGAAGTACCGGAGTTCGGCGATCTCGCTCGTCGGCCGCGGCTCGGCGCTCAGTTCGGCGAGGAAGCAGGTCATGTGCAGGTCGGTGCCCTCGGGATGTCCGTACGCGGGCGCCTCGAAGACCCCCAGATGTTCGAGCGTCCCATCGACGATTCGGGCGTCGAGTTCCTCCCGGATCTCGCGGTGCAGAGCCTGTTCGGCGTTCTCGCCGGGATCGATCTTTCCGCCTGCCATGTAGAACGCGGTCTTCCCCACCGATCGGGTCTGGAGGAGTTTCCGGTCGCGGATGTGGGCGAGCGCGGCGGTTCGGATCTCGGCGGGCACCGTCACAAGATAGAACAGTCCGGTCGGCCGCCCATAACACACGCGCCCCAATAGTCCGATTTGCCGCGATTGCGAGTCCGAATAACCGACCCAGTAGGATGTACCCCGTAGCCCAGTTCGCTAGCTAAGCGAACGGTCTACACGACTCGGTTCGTTTCGTTCCGACACCCCGCCGCCCGCTGACCCCCGACGGAGTGCCTTTTGCTTGCTGTTCTGCTCGCCCATGCCGTTGCCGCCGTTCTGGCTCCGCTTGTGGTGCGCAAGTTCGGCCGCAACGGTTTCTACCCTCTCTCCCTCGTCCCGCTGGCGTCGCTCGGTTGGGTGATCGCGAACTGGGGCACGGAGCAGACCGTGTCCATCGTGTGGGCTCCGGGCCTGTCGATGGACCTCGACTTCTGGTTCGACCCGCTGGCCGCGATCATGTCGGTGCTGGTGCTGGGCATCGGCACGCTGATCCTGGTCTACTGTGCGCGCTACTTCACCGACGACGAACCTCGTCTCGGCATCTTCGCCGCCGAGATGGTGGCCTTCGCCGGCGCCATGTTCGGCCTCGTCGCCAGCGACAACATGTTGCTGCTGTACATATTCTGGGAACTGACGACGGTCCTGTCGTTCCTGCTGGTCGGGCATTACGCCGAACGCGCGTCGAGTCGCCGGGCGGCCACGCAGGCGCTGCTCGTCACCACCGCGGGTGGTCTGGCCATGCTGGTCGGCATCATCATCCTCGGCCAGGTGAGCGGCACGTACAACCTGTCCGAACTGATCGAGGTCGCACCTCGCGGCTGGCTCGCCGGTGTCGCCGTCGTGCTGGTCCTCATCGGCGCGCTGTCGAAGTCCGCGATCGTGCCGCTGCACTTCTGGCTGCCCGGAGCGATGGCCGCCCCGACCCCGGTCAGCGGCTATCTGCACGCCGCGGCCATGGTGAAGGCCGGCATCTTTCTCGTGGCCAGACTGTCGCCCGGTTTCGCCGACTCGGCGCCCTGGCGGTTCACGATCATCACGCTCGGCCTGCTGACGATGGTCCTCGCCGGGTGGCGGGCGATGCGCGCCTTCGACCTCAAACTGGTGCTCGCGTTCGGCACCGTCAGCCAGCTCGGTTTCATGATGGTGCTGGTCGGCCTCGGCACCCGCGACGCCGCGCTCGCCGGCATGACGATGGTGGTCGCGCACGCGATGTTCAAGGCCGCGCTGTTCATGGTGGTCGGCATCATCGACCACACGACGGGCACCCGCGACATCCGCAAGCTCGCGCACCTCGGCGACCGTGCGCCCGCGCTCGCGGTCGTCGCCGCACTGGCCGCGGCGAGCATGGCCGGGCTTCCCCCGTTCCTCGGGTTCGTCGGCAAGGAAGCCGCATTCGACTCCCTGCTGAGCACGACCGTCCTGGCCGACCCGGCACGGATCGTCACCGTCGGCGTCGTGGTGTTCGGTTCGATCCTGACGCTCGCCTACAGCGTGCGCTTCATGTGGGGAGCCTTCGGTCGCAAGCGGCTCGCGCGGCCGAGCCCGGCCGTGCAGGGCATGCACGCACCCGGACCGTTGTTCCTCGGCGCGCCCGCCGTTCTCTCGGTACTGAGCCTGGCGGCGGGACTCGCGGCGCCGCAGCTCGAGAAGCTGCTGACGCCGTACTCGCAGACCCTGCCCGCCGAGGGCGTCTCCGACTACCACCTCGCGCTGTGGCACGGCATGAACACCGCGCTGGCGCTCACCCTGCTGGTGTTCGCCGTCGGCACCGCGCTCTTCGTGGCGCAGCGCTGGGTCAACCGGTTGCGGTTCGAGCATCCTCCGCTCGGCAACGCCGACCGCATCTACGACGCGACGCTGCGCGGCATGGACGCGCTGTCGATGCGGCTGACCGGCGCCACCCAGCGCGGTTCGCTGCCGCTGACCCAGGCGACCATCCTCGGCACCCTCGTGGTGGTGCCGCTGGTACTGCTCGTCGTCGGCACGAATACGGGCGCCGACGTCCGGTTGTGGGATTCGCCGGTGCAGTTCGTGATCGGGCTGATGATGGTGGCGGCCGCGCTCGCCGCCACGGTGATGCGCAACCGTCTGGCCAGCGTGATCCTCGTCGGTCTCAGCGGTTACGGCTGCGGTGTGCTGTTCGCCCTCCACGGTGCCCCCGACCTCGCACTCACCCAGTTCCTGGTGGAGACGCTGACGCTCGTCATCTTCGTGCTCGTGTTCCGGAAGCTGCCCGCCGAGGTCGACGAGCGCCGGGCCATCGGATTCAAGATTCCGCGGGCACTGCTGGCGGTCGCGGTCGGTGCCACCATCACCACGATCGGCGCGTACGCCATCAATGCCCGGAACTCGGTGCCGATCTACGAGCGACTCCCCGACGCGGCGTACTACCTCGGCAACGGCAAGAACGTCGTCAACGTCCTGCTCGTCGACATCCGTGCCTGGGACACGCTCGGTGAGATCTCGGTGCTGCTGGTGGCGGCCACGGGTGTCGCGAGCCTGGTGTTCCGCAACCGCCGCTTCGGCAGCGCCCCCCGGGTGTCCGACGCTCCCGCGGTCACGGCCGATTCGTCGGCGTCGCATTCCGAGACCACGTGGCTACTCGGCGGCGACCTCATCGATCCGAAACACCGGTCGCTGGTCCTCGAGGTGACGACCCGGCTGATCTTCCCGACCATCATGGTGTTGTCGGTCTACTTCTTCTTCGCCGGTCACAACGCGCCCGGCGGCGGGTTCGCCGGCGGCCTCACGGCCGGTCTCGCGCTGGTCCTGCGGTACCTCGCCGGCGGACGGTACGAACTCGGCGAAACTGTCCCGATCGACGCGGGCAAGATCCTGGGCCTCGGGCTCACGCTTGCCGCGGGCACCGCGCTGGCGTCGCTGTTCCTCGGCGCCCCGGCGCTCTCCTCCGCGGTGTTCGAGGTGACGCTGCCGCTGGTCGGCCACGTCAAGATGGTCACCGCCCTGTTCTTCGACCTGGGTGTGTATCTCATCGTGGTCGGTCTCGTACTCGACGTGCTCCGCAGTCTCGGGGCGCGTCTCGACGCACAGATCGAGGTGAACCAGCGGTGAGCGCGAACATCGGATTTCTCGTCATCATCGGCGTCCTGGTGTCGGCCGGCGTCTACCTGCTCATCGAACGCAGCATCACCCGCATGCTGCTGGGACTGCTGCTGTTCGGCAACGGCATCAATCTCCTGATCCTCACGTCCGGCGGTACGGACGGCAATCCGCCCATTGTCGGCCGCGAGTCCATTCACGAGTCGATGGCCGACCCGCTGGCTCAGGCGATGATCCTGACGGCGATCGTCATCACGATGGGCATCGCCGGCTTCGTGCTCGCGCTCGCGTACCGGTCGTTCAAGATCACCACGCAGGACGCCGTCGAGAACGACCCCGAGGACACCAAGGTCCTGCGGCGCCGGTCGCCCGCCGAGGCACCCGACCGCGACCGCTCCGACGACCCGGTCACCGGCGAGCCGAGTTTCAGCGGCGACGCATTCGACAAGGACGGAAACCCCATTCCCCTGGAAGAGCTGAAGAACCTCGAAGACCTCGAATGCTACGAAGACCTGCACGAGGGTGACTTCGACGACGAAGAGGACTCCGACAAGGCCGGGATCGGGGAGAAGTCGTGACCATTTCCCCGCACATCATCACGGCCCTCGCGCCGCTGCCTGTCCTCGTCCCGATGCTCGCCGCCGCGGCCACGCTGGTGCTCGGCCGTCGTCCGCGGGCCCAGCGGATCATCACGCTCGTCGCGTTGATCGGCGTCCTCGTCGTGTCCGGACTGCTACTGTTCCTGGCCGACCGCGACGGGACGACGGCCATTCAGGTGGGTGGCTGGGATTCGCCGATCGGCATCACGCTGGTGGTCGACCGGCTGTCCGCGATGATGCTGGTGGTCTCGTCGATCGTGTTGCTCGCCGTCATGGCGTACGCCGTGGGTCAGGGCATCCGCGACGGCAGTGAGGACCAGCCCGTCTCGATCTTCCTGCCGACGTATCTGGCGCTGACGGCGGGCATCTCCAACGCGTTCCTGGCGGGCGACCTGTTCAATCTGTACGTCGGCTTCGAGGTGCTCCTCGCCGCCAGCTTCGTGCTGCTGACGCTCGGTGCGAGCGCCGACCGCGTCCGTGCGGGTGTGTCGTACGTGATGGTGTCGATGGTGTCGTCGCTGATCTTCCTGGCGGGTATTGCGTTCGCCTACGCGGCCACCGGAACCCTCAACCTCGCCGACATGGCCACCCGCCTCGACGGCATCCCGTCCGGCACGCGCACCGCCATCTTCGGTGTGCTGCTCGTGGCGTTCGGCATCAAGGCGGCGGTGTTCCCGCTGTCGACGTGGCTGCCCGACTCCTACCCCACCGCGCCCGCCCCGGTCACCGCCGTGTTCGCCGGCCTGCTCACCAAGGTGGGTGTGTACGCGATCATCCGCGCACACACGTTGCTCTTCCCGGAGGGCGAACTCGACAACGTGCTGATGGTGTGCGGCCTCCTGACGATGCTCGTCGGCATCCTCGGTGCGATCGCGCAGAGCGACATCAAACGACTACTGTCCTTCACCCTGGTCAGCCACATCGGGTACATGGTGTTCGGTGTCGCGCTGTCCACCCAGTCGGGGCTGTCGGGCGCCATCTACTACGTGGCCCACCACATTCTGGTGCAGACCACACTGTTCCTGGTGGTCGGTCTGATCGAACGCCAGGCCGGGTCGTCGTCGTTGCGACGTCTGGGCGGGCTCGCCGCGGCGAGCCCCGTCCTGGCCATCGTGTTCCTCGTCCCGGCCCTCAACCTCGGCGGCATTCCCCCGTTCTCCGGGTTCATCGGCAAGGTCGCGCTGCTGCAGGCCGGCTCGGCGGATGCGAGCGTGCTGGCGTGGATCCTCGTCGCGGGCGGCACCCTCACCAGTCTCCTCACGCTGTACGTCGTCGCCCGCGTGTGGACCAAGGCGTTCTGGCGGGCCCGCGCCGACGCCCCCGAGGGTGACCTGGCGGACGTCAGCCCGTCGGCGCTGCTCGACGAGTCCGAGGCCGACATCTCGTTCGACGACCGCGCCGACGTGGGCCGTATCCCCGCGATGATGCTCATCCCCACCGTCGCCCTCGTCGCCGTGGGGCTGGCGATGACGGTGTTCGCCGGCCAGATCATCCAGATCAGCGATCGCGCGGCGAGCGATCTGCAGAACCGGTCCATCTACATCGACGCCGTCCTCGGCGGGCACCCCGGCGGCGAAGCGCAGGAGGCACCGCGATGAAACGCGAGAGACTTCTCCAGTTCGGCGCCCTTCTGTGGCTGATGGCGGTGTGGATCCTGTTGTGGGGCAACGTCAGCTGGGGCAACATTCTCGGCGGGCTCGCCGTCGGCGCGCTCATCATGGTGCTCATGCCGCTGCCGCGGGTGCCCGTGGAAGGCCGGGTGCACGTCCTGCCGCTGCTCCGGCTGGCGATGATGTTCGTGTACTACTCGCTCCAGTCGAGCCTCCAGATCGCGTACCTCGCGCTCCGGCCCGGACCGCCACCCGTCACCGGGGTCCTGCGCTACCAGCTGGGGATCAAGTCGGACCTCGTCCTGACGCTGTGCATCGACGTCCTGAACCTCATTCCGGGCACCATGGTTCTCGAGATCGACCAGGTGCGGCGGATCGTCTACGTGCACGTCCTGGACATGGGCTCGCAGAAGGCGGTCAGCCAGTTCTACCGCACGGTCGCGCAATTGGAACGGTTGTTCGTCGAGGCGTTCGAACGCGACTCCGACTGGAAACCGAGCCCCTGGCACAACCGCGACCTGCAGTACGACGACCCCACTCAGGAGGGCAGCTCATGACAGTCGTCTCGGTCATATCCGGAATCATCCTGGTCGTCGCCGGGGTCCTGACGACGTTCCGGCTGCTCGACGGGCCCAACTCGCTGGACCGCCTCGTCGCCCTCGACACCCTGATCGCGCTCGCCATGTGCGGGCTCGCCGTGTGGGCCGCGTACACCGGCGACACGACGATCGTGCCCGCCATCGTCGCGTTGTCGCTGGTGGGGTTCATCGGTTCGGTCTCGGTGGCCCGGTTCCGGGTGAGTGACAAGTCGTGACCACCGTGCTGAACGTCATCGGGGCCACGCTCATGCTGTGCGGCTCCCTGCTCGCACTGACGGCCGCCATCGCCATCGTGCGATTCCCGGACACCCTGCGCCGCATGCACGCCGCCACCAAACCGCAGGTGGTCGGTCTCATCATGGTTCTCGCGGGCGCCGTCCTCGAACTGCGTGGCAACGTCGACATCTGGATGCTGATCCTCGTCGGCATCTTCACCCTGTTCACCGCGCCGGTCATCGCGCACAGCGTCGGACGGGTGGCGTACCGGGAGCAGCGAGATCAGGACGGGCTGTTGATGATCAACGAGTTGGAGCCGCCAGAACATCAGTGACCGCTGCCTTCGCGCCGCTGCCCCACCGCGCGAGTGCGGTGTCGGGCCGGGCGAAGAACGTCGCGTAGAACCCGAGGCTCATCGCGGCGAGGGCACCGAGGACGAGCGGTCCGGACACCTCGGGGAATCGGCCCATCGGCACCGCGAGGTAGCGGTAGCTGAGGAGCAGTCCGGCCAGCACCAGCGCGCCGCCTCCGACGAGACGGACCCGGAACCAGCCCCACCCCCGTTCGGGGTCGCGCAACGCGGATTCGATGGTGAGGCACAGAACGGCGCCGGCGACCAGGTCGACGCCGTAGTGGTAGCCGAACCCGAGGGTCGCCGTCAGCGTGCACACCAGCCAGAACGTGCCGCCGAGGCGCAGCCACCAGGCGCCCTGCCGGGAGTGGATGAACAGGGCGAGGGCCCACGCCGTGTGCAGGCTCGGCATGCAGTTGCGGGGGGTCGCCGAATCGAACGACATCGGTTCGGGCGCGAAGTCGGGTGTCGGGACGACGTTGGGCCAGTAGTCGCTGACCTGGAACCCCTGTCCTTCGGTGCCGAACGCGAAGATCGGTCCGACCACCGGGAACAGCACGTAGAACACGGGACCGATGAGACCGATCAGCAGGAACGTGCGCACCAGGTAGTGCGACGGCCAGCCGTTCCGCAGCTGGTAGACGGCCACCGCGATGGCCGCGACCGGCAGTTCGATGTAGACCCAGTGGAGGATGCCGTAGCCGACGGGTCCGAGGGCGTCGACGAACTGCCCCAGGTGCCACGACGGGCTGCCCAGCGCGTGGTCGGCCAGCTGGGCGTATTCGTCGAGGACCATCGGCCCGGCCATGATCGTGACCTGCAGCCAGGCGTCGCCGAATTTGGTCGCGAGAATCAGCAGCGCACCGAGGCCGACACCCTTGAGGGCGCTGCGCCGGTGGTCGCCGGTCCAGCGGACCGCCGCATACACGCCCACCCCGGTGAGTACCCAGGTCGCGCCGTTTCCGACGGTCAGCGGTCCACCGGACAGATAGCGCACCGCGGCGACCACGATATCGATGCCGGCCGCGGCGGCGAGTGCCACGACGCGCTGGCGATTGGTGAGCCCGACCATCGCCAGCGCCAGGCCGGCCCACGGGACCGACGCCGACTTGGGGGTCAGGACGTAGTCGTGGAAAAGGCTTTCGAGGGGACCCTGGAAACCCTGTATGGACGCGACCGATTGGGCGACCACCAGCAGGATCGCCACACCGAGCGCCCCGCCCGCCACGAACATGCGGGAACGATCGACGGACCCACCCGGCCGTACAACGGCAACATCGTCGATCGACACCCGCCAAGTGTAAACAACACGTGAACGGGAAGTGGACGAGTGTCCTGCCCGAGACCGTCTTTCAGGTCCCGAGCTCCTTCACCAACGCATCGACCACGGCCACAAGGTCACCGCCGGTCGCCTCCGCGACCTGACGT
>NZ_JBFUGT010000183.1:0-12576 GCF_056402775.1 Rhodococcus sp. P3_B8 | reverse complement strand
CAACAGCACCGACTACGCGGATGACCTGCTTCGGGTGCCGTTCTCGGCGTTCAACGACCCCGAACTCGCCGAACGCGAACGCAAGGTGGTCCGGCGACTGCCGCACATTGTCGCGCACGTCGACGAGCTGAAGAAGGCCGGCGACTTCGTCACGACCGAGCTGATCGGCACACCGCTGCTGGTAGTGCGGCAGACGGACGGCAGCGTCAAGGCCTTCTCCAACGTCTGCAGGCACCGGGGTGCAAAGGTGGAGTTCGAGGAATCGGGTTGCAAGCGCATCTTCAGCTGCCCGTATCACAACTGGGCGTACGGCCGCGGCGGCGATCTGCGGGGGATGCCGCACTCGGAAGGCTTCGAAGGCATGGACCGCGCGCAGTACGGGCTCGTGGAATTTCCCTGCGAGGTACGGCACGGCCTGGTCTGGGTGGTTCCGACGGTCGGGGCCGATCTCGACATCGCCGCGATCCTCGGCGCCAAGCACGACGCGGAGGTGACGGCGACCGGAATGGCCGAGTCGTTCCAGGTGCGCAAGGAGACCTGGAAACTCGACATGAACTGGAAGATCGCCGTCGACGGCGTGCAGGACTCGTACCACCTGTGCCAGTTGCACACCAAGACAGTGTGCAACTACCTGGAGGGGAACATCACGGCATACGACCTGGTGGACCGCTCATGGCGAATCGTCGTCGCGCGCAAGTCGATCACCGAGGTTCGCGGCGCCGATCCCGACTCGTTCGACGTCCGCAACTACTCCCTCGCGAACTACACGATCTATCCGGGCACCATGCTCGTGACGGAGCCCAATCACTTCGAGATCTGGACGATCGTTCCCGACACCGAAGATCCCAACGTGTCGTACTGCACCATCCGTCTGCTCTCCCCAAAGGAGCCGGAGACCCCGCGCGAGAAGCGGATTCTCGACAAGAACTGGGAACTCCTCATGGAGACCCTGCACGCCGAGGACTGGTTCGTCACGAAGACGATCACCGCCAACGCGGCGCACGGGCAGGTCGACGAGCTGATCTACGGACGGAACGAACTCCCCGGTCAGGTCTTCCACAAGATGATCACCCGGGATGCCGAGGAGGTCGCGCGTGAGGAGGCCGCGGTCGGCGGTGCGAAGTGACGTCGGACGACCTGCGTCGATCGTCCCCGGCTCCCGGGGTGTTGCAACTCGACCTAGCTCGCCCCGACGTGCACAACGCGATCTCGCTCGGTTTGCAACGTGAGCTCGACGCCGCGCTCACAGAGGCGGCACACGACCCGGACGTTCGGGTGGTGGTACTGGCGGGGGAGGGCGCAGCGGCGTTCTCCGCCGGATACGACCTGAAGGAACTCCGCGCGATGACCCCGGACGCCGGAGTCCTGAGCATGCTCGAACGAGAAGAGCTGCTGTGGCGGTACTTCACGTTCCCCAAACCGACGGTCGCCGCAGTCCACGGGATGGCCTACGGCGCGGGAACCCTGCTCGCGGTGTGTTCGGACCTGCGGGTGGGCGGCCCCGGCACCCGCATCACCGTCACCGCGGCGAAGTACGGCGGAGCCAACCTGACCTGGGTCCTCGACCAGCTGATCGGCGCCGGGCCGACCCGCGATCTACTGCTGACCTCACGAGCAGTGTCCGGCGAGGAGGCCTTCCGGATGGGGCTCGTCTCCCGGTACGCGGCTGACGGCGACGTTCTCGGTGCCGCACTCGAGGCGGCCGAACAGATCGCGGCTCAGCCTCCCGAGTCGATGCGCGAGATCAAAGCGCTGCTGCTCGACGGGCCGGGGCAGGGTCTGCGGAGCCGATACGACCGGGAAAACGTCGTGTCGCGCACGACCCTTCGACCCCGCCCGGTCGAGGAGATGTTCCGCTCGTACTTCGGAAGCCGCGCAGAGTGATTCGCAGTTCTTCCCGCCAGCGAAAGTGAGATCCGGATGGACGCCACCACTGTCTCGACTACCGACGACATCTGGAGTCCCAGCTGGGACGACCCGTTCGAACCGACTACCGACCGTGACGAYGAGTTCGCGGAACTGACCGACGCCCTGCGCGCGGTGCAGGAGGCCGTCACCCGCAGCCGGCCCACCCCGGACGCGGCGGGCCGGACAGCGCGAACGCTCCGTGACCTCGCGGCCCGACTGGCAGCGTTCGAGGTCGGCGAGGACGAGCAGATCTCCGGGCGCCGCTGGGACCTTGCGGGGCGCGGGCAGACCCTCACACCGGCTCTCCATCTCGACGAGGTGACCGACAACCGGGCGCGCGGGCGCGTTCTCGTCGGCAGATTCCATTCCGGCCGATACGCGATGAACGGTGGCGTGACACCGCTGATCTTCGACGAGATCCTCGCGCGTCTCGCCAACAGCTGCGGCAGACCGTGGGCCCGCACGGCGTACCTGCACGTCAACTATCGGGCGCCCGCGCCACTCGACGTCGAATTGCGGGTGGAGGCGGAGTTCGCCGGCCAGGACGGCCGCAAGCGGTTCATGCGCGGTGCCATGCATCACGGAGACGTCCTCGTGGCCGATGTCGAGGGACTCTGGATCGAACTGAAACCCGAACAAACACAGAATGTCTCGCTGGCCGTGGGTCGGGGAGCGGAGGAGAATTCATGAGTGGGTACTCGCTGTTGGACGGCGTGCGGGTCCTCGAGGTCGCCCAGTTGGCCCCGGCGTCGCTGGGTGGGCACCTCGCGGACCTCGGTGCCGAGGTGATCAAGGTGGAGTCGGGGCCGCTCGGCGACCCGGTCCGCGTCGGTGGCAGCCGGGCGATCGGCGAACCTGACGGACCGGCGTTCATGCACCTGCGATGGAATCGCGGCAAGAAGTCCGTCGCGCTCGACCTGCGCAGCCCCGAAGGCAAGCAGGCCTTCCTCGACCTCGCCCGCTCGTGTGACGCCGTCGTCGAAGGTATGCGCGGCGGCTATCTGGACTGGCTCGGAGTCGGCTACGAGCAACTGCGCCAGGTGAATCCGAAGATCGTGCTGTGCACGGTGTCGGGTATGGGCACCGACGGCCCGTACCGGGCTCTGGGTACCGGCGGTCCGGTGTTCGACGCCTACGCCGGGCTGCGCGAGGTGAACACTCCCGCAAAGCCGCCGGCCGAGGGCATGGCCGGCTCCACCACGCCGCCGATCGCGATGTACGCCCTCGGCGCGTACGGGGCGATGGGGCTGCTCGCCGCACTGCACAAGGCCGGAGCCACCGGTGTCGGCTGCCACGTCGAGGTGTCGGGCATCGACGTCGCCGCCGCGTGGATGCCCGACCTGGTGGATGCGGAGCTGAACAGGGACCGCTCGATGCCGCGTCCGTCCTGGCTGCCGGACGGCCGGCTGCCCGACTGGCCGCGACTCGAGGCCTACCGCACCAGTGACGGTGAGGCGATCCTGTTCGGGTCGCACGTGGAGAAGTTCTGGCACAACTTCCTGGTCGCAATTGGGCGTCAGGACCTGATCGGCGTCGACCTCACCAGCACCGACGCGGGCGCCGCCGCCCGTGCGGACCTCGTGTGGCGTGCGCTGACGGAGATCTTCGCGCAGCGCACCCGCGCCGAGTGGGTGCAGCTGTTCCTCGAACACGGCATCGCGGGAGGTCCGGTCAACAGCGTGGCCGATATGCTCGCGGACCCGCATTTCCAGGCGCGGGAGAACACCTACCGGGTCGACTACCCGGGGGTCGGTGAACTCGAATTCGTGGTCAGCCCGGTGCGGGTCGCCGGGGAGAAGTTCGCGCCCGCGCTGCCACCGGTTGTCGGTGCCGACACCGCGGAGGTGCTGCGGTCGGTGGCCGGGTACGAGGATGCGCGGATCACCGCGGCGATCGACCCGAGAACGCCCCGACACGAGGCGCCACCCGCTGGCTGACCGGGCGTATCCCACAGGAGAACGACACCCACACGAAATATATTGTGTGGGTGTCGTTCTCGTGTGATGGTCCGGTTCTGAGGGGTGCCCGAAATTTCCGGATCGAGCATTGCGCCATTCGCCTATAACTGTTAGGTTTGCCGCACATGAAGTGAGGGTGGTCACACCCGGCTGACGAGCACGAGGAGCACAGATGAATCTCGCGGACCTGACCCGGTTCTGGGGTAAGACGCGTTCGCAGCAGCAGGCGATCGTGTTCGGGGACACATCGCAGACCTGGGCCGAGGTCGACGCGATCACCGACGCACTCGCCCGCGGGCTCGCGGCCCGCGGCGTCCTCAAGGGCGACCGGGTTGCCGTGATGATGCTCAATCGCCCCGAACTCGCGCACGTCATCCTGGCGACCCTCAAGCTCGGCGCGATCAGCGTCCCGCTCAACTTCCGGCTCACCGCCAAAGAGCTGGCACCGATGGTTGTCGACTCCGCGCCGCGCGTGGTGATCGTCGAAGACGGCTTCGCGCCGCTGCTCGAGGTCGCCACCGAACAGGCGGAGTTCGAGACCTACGCGATCGGGGGCAGTGCCTATCCGCCGTACGAGCGGCTGATCGACCCCGGAACCGCGCCCGTCGTCGCCATCGCCGCCGACGACCCCGGCTTCATCTGCTACACCTCGGGTACCACCGGCGTGCAGAAGGGCGCGCTGATCACCCACCGCAACGCGATGACTCCCGGCATCTCGCAGTCGATCACCTTCGGCTTCTCGCAGCAGGACCGGGTGTTGTGCTCAGCTCCGCTGGTGTACACCGGCTCGGTCCTGTCGATCTTCATGCAGCTCGTCGTCGTGCCCGGCGCGACGATGGTGCTGTTGCGCGAGTACGACCCGGAGATCGCCCTCGACACGTTCGAGCGCGAGCAGATCACGGCAACCACGACCGTCCCGGTGATCTGGGAACGGATGACGATGCTGCCCGACTTCGGCACCCGCAAACTCGCGAAGTTCACCTTCGCCGGCACGGGTGGCGCGCCGGTCAGCCTGGACTTGCTCGACTTCTACCGTTCACACGGCATCCCGCTCACCCAGTGCTACGGCCTGACCGAGGCGTCGGGCATGGTCTCGACCCTCGCCTACGAGGACGCCGTGTCGCGGCCCGGCTTTGCCGGGCTGCCGCTGGTCGGCACCCACATCCGGATCGGTGAACCGGGAGTCGACACCCCGGCCGGTGAGGTCGGCGAGATCCTGGTCCGGGGCGAGCACGTGCTGCGGGAGTACTGGAACAAGCCCGAGGCCACCGCGGCGACCGTCGGCGACGGGTGGCTGCGCACCGGCGACCTCGGCATGCAGGACGACGGCGGATTTCTCAAGATCGTCGATCGCAGCAAGGACATGCTGATCTCCGGCGGCCTCAACGTCTACCCCGCCGAGATCGAGAAGGCGCTGCACGGCATCGACGGGCTGGTCGATCTCGCCGTCATCGGCGTCAAGGACGACCGGTGGGGCGAGGTGCCGATGGTGGTGTTCCACAGCGAGCGTCCCGCCGCCGACATCGTCGCCGACATCGCCGAGGTCGCCGGCGAGAACCTGGCGAAGTTCAAGCGCCCCCAGCACGCCGTCGCCCTCGGCGAGCCGCTGCCGCGCACGTTCTCCGGTAAGCTCGCCAAACCGTCTCTGCGTCAACGTTTCCCCGAGGTTCCTGCCGACGCACTCGCGGTCGACGGCACCGTCACACCGGTCTGAAGCATGTCTTCGAGGCACGCCTTCGGCTTGCCCATCCAGCTCGAGGCTTCATCCCCCGCGGTTCCCCCACCCGAGAGGAATACACGTCGTGGCCCCCACTCGTGAAGTCGACATCTCCCAACTCATCGACACCGCACCGGTGTCGGCCCTCCAGAAGCGTGCCATCGCACTGTGCCTGGCGCTCGCGATCCTCGACGGCATGGACGCCCAGCTGATCGGATTCGCGATTCCCGCGTTGTCCGAGGACTGGGGCCTGTCCAAGGCCTCGTTCGGACTGCTGCTGGCGCTCAGCAGCGGCGCGATGGTCGTGGGCAGCCTGCTGTTCGGTCCGATCGCCGACCGGTGGGGCCGGCGCCGGGTGATCCTGCTGTGCACCGTGTTGTTCTCGGTATTCACGCTCGCGTCTGCCTTCGCGCCGTCGGTGGGTGTGCTGATCGTGCTGCGCATCCTCGCCGGCATCGGGCTCGGTGGCGTCACCCCGAACCTGATCGCACTGACCAGCGAGTACAGTCCCGCGCGCAGCCGCTCCACCATGGTCACCATCGTCGTTGCCGGCATGTCCCTCGGGGGATTCCTCGGCGGACTCGCTGCCGCTCAACTGATTCCGGCGTACGGGTGGCAGTCGATCTTCGTGGCCGGCGGCGTTCTCCCACTGTTCGTGGCGGCGCTGGCGTGGGCCGGGCTGCCGGAGTCGGGCAAGTTCCTCGCGGCCCGCGGTGATCACGTCGGCGCCGCGAAGATCCTCTCGGCGATCGCCCCGCAGGCCGGCATCAACGGTGCGGTGACGTTCACCGTGGACGCCGTGGTGGCCAACCGGTCGCCGATTCGGGAACTCTTCGCCGGTGGCCGGGCACTGGACACGATCCTGCTGTGGGTGGTGTTCGTCATCAACTTCCTCGTGATCTACTTCCTGTTCGGGTGGATGCCGTCGCTGTTCAGCCAGGCCGGGCAGAGCGCGTCCAATGCGATCCTCGCCGCGGCGCTGTTCAACCTCGGCGGTATGGCGGGCGCGCTGTCCATCGGGTGGATCACCGACCGGGTCGGCACCGCATGGGCGCGGTCCCGGGGCTCGGACGCCGCCTACGCGGTGGTGATGGCCGGATACACGCTCGGGGCACTGTTCATCGGCGCCGTCGCGATGTTCTTGGCGAACTCCACCCTGCTGCTCATCACGATCTGCATCGTCGGATTCGGGATGTCGGGAAGTTCGGCCGGCATCATCGCGATCGCCGCCTCGATCTACCCGGTTGCGGCACGCTCGACCGGGATCGGCTGGGCCATGGGGGTCGGGCGGATCGGATCCATCGCCGGGCCGACCCTCGGTGCCGCCCTGATTGCGGCCGGAATGGACGCCCGCACCATCTTCCTGCTCATGATCGTGCCCACCGCCGTCGCCGTCCTCACCCTCGGCGGGTTGTTCGTCCGAGAACGTCTGCGCGGACGCACCGGGGCGGGGGTCGCGGAACCGGCGGCCGCACCGGCCGAGGCGCACTGAACCGATGCCACCCGTCACGTCCCGGCGTACCTCGTTCTGCAGGCTGTGTGCCTCCTCGTGCGGAGTCCTGCTCGACCTCGAGGACGGGCGGATCACACGGGTCCTCGGAGACGCACAGCACCCGATCTCCGGTGGTTACACCTGCCCCAAGGGACGCCGCGGCGGCGATCTGGCCCACGGCCCGGACCGGCTGACCACCTCGATGCGCCGCACCGGCACCGGCACGCACGAGCCGGTGCCGGTGGCGCGGGCGACCGCCGACATCGCGGACCGGTTGCGCACCATCGTGGACCGCCACGGACCGGATGCGGTCGCACTGTTCATGGGAACGCAGCAGAACTTCGCCGCACTCACCCCGCCGATGGCCCGGGCCTGGTTCCGGGGGACCGGCTCACACAAGCTGTTCTCCACGATGACCATCGACCAATCCGCGAAATGGGTTGTCGCCGAACGGATGGGAACATATCTGGGCGGCAGGCAGCGGTTCGAGGACGCCGATGTGTGGTTGCTGGCCGGTACCAACCCGGTCGTGTCCGCCAACGGCGGCGACGGGGACGGCGCGGTGGTGCAGAACCCGTCCGTCACCCTGCGGGCCGCCCGGGAACGGGGACTGCGGCTGATCGTCGTCGACCCACGACACACCGAAACCGCGGCCTTGGCCGACGTGCACCTGGCGCCCCGGCCGGGAACGGACGCCGTCCTGTTCGCCGGCCTCCTCCACGTCGTCCTGACCGAACAGCTCCACGACACCGACTTCTGTCGCCGGTACACCGCCGATCTCCCGGGACTCGTCGACGCCGTAGCCGACGTGACTCCCACGGTCGTACACCGGATCTGCGGCGTCCCCGCCGACCGGGTCCGTGCCGCGGCCCAGGTATTCGCGGGCGGGAGCCGGGGGATGGCAACGAGCGGCACCGGGCTGTGCATGGGCCCGCATTCCAACCTCGCGGAGCACCTCGTCGCCGCTCTGAACGTGGTGTGCGGCCGGTACCTGCGCGAGGGGGAGCGGGCCGACGACCGCGCCGTCCTGACCCGGCACGCGCCCGCCCGCGCGGAGGTCGCCCCGCCCGCCCGGGCCTACGAGCACGGTTTCCGCAGCCGCATCGGTGGAGTGCGGGCGATGCGCGGTGAGCTGCCGTCCGGCATCCTCACCGACGAAATCCTCGAACCCGGCCCCGACCGGGTGCGGGCGCTGATCGTATCCGGCGGCAACCCGGCCGCGGCTCTCCCCGACCGAGCGAAAGCATTGCGCGCATTGCGATCGTTGGACCTGCTCGTGTGCATAGACCCGCGCATGTCGGACACCGCACGGCTCGCGCACTACGTTATCGCGCCGACCACGATGTACGAACGCGCCGATCACACCGCGATCATGGAACCGTTCTTCCCCCGCCCCTTCGCGCAGTTCACCCCCGCTGTCCTGCYGGCGCCGCCTGGCGTCGTCGACGACTGGCGGTTCTTCCTCGACCTTGCCGCCGCCTCCGGGCAGCCGGTCAAGTTCGCCGGCCGCATACTCGATCCCGACGCGCCGCCGACGTCCGAGCAGATGCTGGCGATGATGGCCGAACGGGGACGCGTCCCGTTCGCCGACGTGGTCACCGCCCCGCACGGACACCTCGCCGGGGCAAGTGGTGCAGTGGTGGGTCCGGCGACGGAGGACGGTGCCGGGCACCGCCTGATGTTGTTGCCCGCGGACGTGCGCGCAGAACTCGTCGCGGCGCTGACCGACCGAGTTGTCACAGAACAGTTTCCGCTACTCCTCACGGTCCGCCGGATACGCGAGGCCGTGAACTCCACCGGCACCCGCGTTCCGGGGCTCGTTCCGGGCGGCACCAACCCGGCAAGCCTGCACCCGGACGACCTGACCGCACTCGGGATCACAGACGGACAGGTAGTGACCGTGCGCTCGGCGGCAGGACGCCTGCGCGCGACCGCGCGGGCGGACCGCACCCTCGCCCGCGGCACCGTGTCGATGACGCACTGTTTCGGCAGCGTCGACCCGCGGGACGACGCCGGGGTGAACGTGAACGCGCTGACCGGAACCGGTGCCGGAGTGCAGGCGATCAACGCGATGCCGACCATGACCGCCGTGCCCGTCGCGGTCGGGGCGGTCGCACCCGAGGAGGAACTCTCATGACCATCGCCGAACCGAAAGCCGGACATCGCATCTGCCCACTGTGCGAGTCGACCTGCGGGCTACTCGTCGAGCTCGACCGGCGCACCATCGTGCGGGTCGCACCGAACCCCGACGACGTGCTGAGCGGCGGGCACAGCTGCGCGAAAGGCCTCGGCCTCGGCCGCATCGAGAACGACCCCGACCGGATCCGGACACCGCTCCTGCGCACCGCGGGCGGCGGATTCCGCGAGGCCACCTGGGACGAAGCGTTCGGCGAGATCGAGCGGCGACTGCCGGAGTTCGTCACCGGCGATCCGGGCAGCTGCGCGATCTACCACGGCAATCCGGCTGCCCACCACCTGGATTCGACGTTCTACCTCGGTGAGTTGATCGGCGCCGTCGGCACCCGGAACATCTACTCGCCGGCGAGCGTCGACACCTGGCCGAAGAACCTCGCGCACATGCTGCTGTACGGCACCGGGCTGGGGATGAGTCTGCCCGACCTCGACCGCACCGACTACCTGCTGATCCTCGGCTCGAATCCGATGGTGTCCAACGGCAGTACCGTCACCGCACCGGGAATCCACCACCGGCTGCAGGCGCTGCGCGAGCGGGGCGGCACCCTCGTCGTGGTGGACCCGGTACGCACCCGCACCGCCGAGGTCGCGGATCTGCACGTGCCGATCCGCCCCGGCACCGACGCCTTGTTTTTGCTCGGCGTGCTGTCCGTGATCGCGTCCGAGGGACTGTCCAGACCCGGGCGGGTGCCGGACGTGGTGGACGGCCTCGGCGCCGCCCTCGCGATGGCGGCGGAATTCGAGCCCGACGCCGTTGCCGCGGCGTGCGGGATCGACGCCGACGTGATCCGCTCAGTGGCTCGTGGGTTCGCGGGAGCAGCTGCGGCGGTGGCGCATTCGCGGATCGGTACCTGCATGCAGGAGTTCGGCACTCTCGCGAACTGGCTCGTCGAGGTGCTCACGATCGTCACCGGCAACCTGGACCGGCCCGGAGGGGCGATGTTCGCATTGCCGCCCGCGGGCGGGCAGAACACCTGGCCGGTGACCAGGACGCCGAAGTTGATGTTCGACCGGTGGCGGTCCCGGGTACGCGGCCTGCCGGAGGCGATGGGGGAGCTGCCCGCGGTATGTTTCGCCGAGGAGATCCTCACGCCCGGGCCGGGCCGCACCCGGGCGCTGATCACCCTCGCCGGGAACCCCGCCCGGTCCCTGCCCAACAGCGGCGCGATCGAGGACGCGCTCGGTGTGCTCGAGTTCATGGTGTCGGTGGACTGCTATCTCAACGAGACCACCCGCCATGCCGACGTGATTCTGCCCCCGCCCCCGGTAACAACCCGAGGCCACCACGACGTCACGCTCGCGCACTTCCAGATTCGGAACGTCGCCCGCTACACCCCACCCTTGCTGGACCTCGCCGACGGCGAGATGGCGGAGTGGCAGATCCTGCTGCGGCTGGCCGCGATCGCGAAGGGAACGCCGGACCGTCCGGTCGGCGAGATCGACGACGAGGTGGCCGCCGTCGCGGCCCGGCGCGCCGCGAACCTCGTCGGCTGCGAAACGGGACGGGTGATGGACGCCGTGGCCGGCCGCCGCGGCCCGCAGCGACTGCTGGACCTGCGTCTGCGCAGCGGACCCTACGGTGACCGGTTCGGGCTCGACCCGGACGGGTTGACTCTCGCACTGCTGGAGGACAACCCGGACGGCATCGACTACGGGCCGCTGGCGCCGCGTGTCCCGGAGGTGCTGCGCACACCGGATGGGCGGATCGACCTGATGCCGGACATGGTCGTCTCCGATCTGCCGCGGCTGCGAGCGAGCGTCACGAGGGCAGCACCGGATCTGCTGCTGATCAACCGGCGTCAGCGTCGCGGCATGAATTCGTGGCTGCACAACGCGCTGCCGCAGACGGACGGCGGCCAGTGTGCGCTGCTGATCAGCCCACCCGACGCGGCCGAGCAGGGTCTGGTGAACGGCGACCGGGTCGCGGTCACTTCCAAGGTCACCACCGTGACGGCCGAACTGCGGATCGACGACACGCTGCGCCCCGGTGTGGTGAGCATGCCGCACGGGTGGGGCCACGACGGGCCGGGCCTGCGGACCTCCCGGTCGGCCTCGGTCCCCGGCAGCAACTACAACGCCCTGGTGGACGACACCACCGACCTCGAGGCGCTCACGGCGTCCCCGATCTTCAACGGCGTCCCGGTCACGGTGACGCGCACGAGCGAGGAGCATCCCTGATGGCGTACGTGGTCACCCAGAACTGCTGTAACGACGCGACCTGTGTCGCGGTCTGCCCGGTCGACTGCATCCACCCGACCCCCGCGGAGCGGGAGTACCAGCGCACCGAGATGCTGTACATCGACCCGGGCGCCTGCATCGACTGCGGCGCCTGCTCCGACGTGTGCCCCGTGGATGCGATCGTCCCCGGCGACGCACCCGCCCCCGACATCGACCGGTACCGGGAAATCAATGCCGAGTACTTCCAGCGCAATCCACGCAGCATTGCGCCAGGCGCGCACGTGCAGCCGCTTCCGCTCGCCCTCGCGACCGCCGGCGTCGCCGACCCCCCGGCGATGCGAGTGGCGATCGTCGGATCCGGACCGTCCGCGTTCTACGCCGCCGAGGAGCTGCTGGCCCGTCGCGACATCGCCGCCGAGGTCACCATGTTCGAACGGCTGCCCGTGGCCGGCGGACTCGTGCGGTTCGGCGTCGCGCCCGACCACTGGCACACGAAGACGGTCGACCGGGTGTTCGGCCGCACCGCGCGTCGTGACGGCTTCACGTTCCATCTCGGCGTCGAGGTCGGGAAGGATGTGACGATCGACGAGGTGCTGGCCCACCACCACGCGGTGATCCACGCGTCCGGCGCAGCGGGTGACCGGCGCCTCGGCATTCCCGGCGAGGACCTGCCGGGCAGCTACGCCGCCAGGGAGTTCGTCGCCTGGTACAACGGTCACCCCGATCACGCCGATCGCGTCTTCGACCTCACCGCGTCCCGCGCCGTCGTGGTCGGCAACGGGAACGTCGCGCTCGACGTCGCCCGTATCCTCGTCTCCGACGTGGAGACCCTGCGCCGCACCGATATCGCCGATCACGCCCTGACCGCACTGTCCGACAGCCGGATCGAGGAGGTGGTGGTGCTCGGCCGACGGGGACCCGAGCACGCGGCCTGCACCACCCCGGAACTGCTCGCGCTCGGCTCGCTGCCCGGGATCGACGTCCTCGTCGACGGCCCGGTTCCGACAGGTCCGGACGCGCCGACCAAGCTGCGGATCCTGGCCGACTACTCCCGGCGGGAGCCGACACCGGGGAACAAGCGCATCGTGCTGCGCTTCGGCACCACTCCGCAGGAGGTGGTAGGGGACGGG
>NZ_JBFUGT010000182.1:0-12620 GCF_056402775.1 Rhodococcus sp. P3_B8 | reverse complement strand
ACTCCGCGGTTGACGCCGACCATGCCGCTCTCGAGCTTGTCGGCGACGCGGAACGCACGGTCGACGTTCTGGGTGTAGATGTACGCGGCGAGACCGTATTCGGTGTCGTTGGCGGCGGCGACGCCCTCGGCCTCGGTGTCGAAACCGGTGATCGCGGCGACGGGTCCGAAGATCTCCTCGCGGACGATGCGCGCGTTCGCGGGCACCTCGTCGAGGACGGTGGGYTGGAAGAAGTAGCCGGGACCGTCGACGGACTTGCCGCCGGTGCGGACCCGGGCGCCCGCGGCGACGGCGTCGTCGACGAGGGACGCCACGTTGCGKCGCTGCTTCTCGTTGACGAGGGGGCCGACGTTGGTGCCGTCKTCGCTGCCCGGTCCGACGGTSAGYGCGGCGATCCGGTCGGTGAGCTTGGTGGTGAATTCCTCGCGCACCGAGTTGGCCACGATCAGGCGGTTGGCGGCGGTGCAGGCCTCGCCGCCGTTGCGCATCTTCGCGGCCATCGCGCCCTCGACCGCGGCGTCGATGTCKGCGTCGTCGAACACCACGAACGGGGCGTTGCCGCCGAGTTCCATCGAGGTGCGCAGRACCTGCTGGGCGGACTGCTCGATGAGGATCTTGCCGACCCGGGTGGATCCGGTGAACGTCACCTTCCGCAGCCGCGGATCCGCGAGCAGCGGTTCGGTGACGGCGGCGGCGTTCGACGCGGGCAGCACCGACAGCACACCGGCGGGCAGGCCTGCCTCGGCGAAGATCTCGGCGAGCAGCAGCATGGTGAGCGGGGTGTCCTCGGCGGGCTTGACGATGATCGTGCAGCCGGCGGCGAGCGCGGGGCCGATCTTGCGGGTGCCCATCGCGAGSGGGAAGTTCCACGGYGTGACGGCCAGRGTGGGTCCGACCGGMACYTTGGTGACCATGATCCGTCCGCTGCCSGACGGKGACGTGGTGTAGCGGCCCTGGATGCGRACGGCTTCCTCGCTGAACCAGCGCAGGAACTCGGCGCCGTAGTTCACCTCGCCGCGGCTTTCCGGCAGGGCCTTGCCCATCTCCATCGTCATCAGCAGCGCGAGGTCGTCGGTGCGCTCGATGACCTTCTCCCACGCCGAGCGCAGGATRATCGACCGCTGCCGSGGCGCGGTCGCSGCCCATTCCTCCTGGACTGCCGCGGCGGAGTCCAGTGCGCGCATCGCGTCCTTGCCGCCGGCATCGGCGACGTCGGCGATGAGGGTTCCCGTGGCCGGGTCGTAGACCGGGAACGTGCCGCCGTCGATCGGGTCGGTCTGGGCGCCGTCGATCCACAGACCGGTGGGCAGGGTGGCGCGGAGCCGTTCGAAATCAGTCATCGGAGTCCTCGTGGTGGGAATGGTGGTGATCGCACGCCTCCGGGGTGGGGGCGACGTCGAGGGCGGGGTTGCGGTCGAAGAATCCGGCCGGCTTCAGCCAGAAGGACACGCCGTAGGCGACCTTCGGGCGTGCGGGGTGCGGTGACCGCGTCCCGCACGCCGGAAGGAACAGTGCGAAAGGGGTTGGCTGCAACCGGCTGGTCCGGTCAACAATTCGACGTTGGCCGAAAACACGGGTACGTGTCGGCGAGTTCTCTGACGGCTTCGGCGTCGAGGTTGACCTCGATGATGGAGTGCCGAAGTTTCTGTATGAAGCGGGGGCGCGTCATGCCGAAGCTGATGAAGATGTCCTCATCCGTCGCGCCGCCGTAGGGGATCCAGGCCTGAGCGAATTGGATGAATCGAGCAGCTTCTCCCCGAGACTTGTACTCCGCTTGGATTTGTTGCCTGGTATGCCTGTTCCGGCGTAATTTCTGGTACTCGCGCGTGTCGATTTCGGCGCTCGTAAGGTCTGCGCCGTTTCTTGTTGGTTTCACTGGATAACTTTCTGACGTGCACATTTACCCTGGTGGACTGTTTGCCGGTGTCGCGCTGCTGGGACAGCATCGATCTGGGTTTACGACTTCGCCCCAGAGCACGGACGCGGTGGGATGGGTGAGGCCTGCTGCATCCCGATATGAGCCTCGACGACGCCTGATCGACCCCGCGTACCTGAGAGGGAGCTCAGTCAGTCGAAGCCCTGGTGTCGACCAGCGGTTCTGATCCTTGCGTCGACGTTGTCGTCGCTCTTCGCGGCAAAAGCAAGCAGCTCAGGGCAACCAGGGCCGTGATCGAGATGCCCATCACGAACACGATCGTGAAGGAAGCCCAGGTCGGTGCAGCTGTACTGGTCCCGGTTGTGAGGATGCTTCCCGAGAGTTGAACTCCGAGTGTGCCACCGACTGCCTTGACGACGAATGCGAGACCGCTGAATGCCCCGATCCGGCTAACCGGAGATGTCAGCGCCACCGTGTTCATTGCTTGCGTCAGTGTGATTCCACCTGAAGCGCCAATGAGGATGGTCGCCCCCATAACCATGAGGAAATGCCCATTTGCGGTGAGGAGAAGGATGAATGACGCCCCCGCCAGAATGACGCCGGTGAGCATGGTGGTTCGTCCACCGACTCGAAGATCGAGCCAACCCGTCAGCGGTGCTACAACGGCACCTGCCAAACCGAGGGGGAGCAGGAGAAGGCTCGTCGTGAACTCGGACGCGCCGAGGCCGAACCCCGTGTCGGTTGGTTGTTGCACCAACATGGGGACCGCTAAAAACAGTGCGTTGGTCGCAAAGCCGCACAATAGGTATACGAGGCAGCTCACGGCGAGTGGTCGCGTCGCGAGCAGGCGCACATCGATGAGCGGCTCCGATGAACGGAGCTCGAGGGCGACGAACGTTGTCAACAGCGCAACGCAGATGAGCACTGTCGCCCCGAATTCAACCGACAGCCAACCCCACTCGGGTGCCTTGGTGATGCCGATGAGGATGACCGCCATGCCGCTGCCGAGGAAAGTCGCGCCCGTGTAGTCGACGCGGCCGTGGTTGGCGGGCGGACATGATGGGATCAGGCGCCATGCGGCGACGAAGATGAGGGTGATGATCGCGAAGGGAACGGAGAACAGCCAACGCCAGGGGAGAACGCTCACGAGCAACCCTGAGCCGACGAGCGCAAACGCGGTACCTGCGTATATGAAGGCAATGACCGAACCGTTGCCGGATTTGATCCGAGCTTCGGTCTGAGTGTCGCGAATGATCCCGAAGGCAAGGGGGACCACGGCGAGACCGACTCCCTGTAACAGCTGTCCGCACGTGAGCATCAGGATGGAGTTCGAGAGACCCGAGACTGCGGTTCCGGCTGCGACGATCGCGAGTACGGCAAGAAGGATCGTTTTCTTGTCGCGAATGTCAGATAGGCGGCCGATCAGCGGGGTGGCCACAGCACCGGTGAGCAGCACACCGGTAATTACCCACGCGATCTGTGCTTCTGTTGCGCCGAGGGACTCCTGGATCAGGGGCAGGGCGGGGGAGAGGATCGATTCGAGACCCTTGTAGGCAAATACTGAGGCCACTACGACCGCAAGCGTCAGCGTTGGATTGACGCTGCGCTCGTGCGACCTGTCGGATAACGTCACTTCTGTTCCTCCGGAGAGATGATGGTGATTGCCGTCGATTGCACCCGACTGAACTTCACTGATCATCTTGTTTCTGTGGTGTGACGCGACTCCTTATTGGACTATTCGACAGGCAGAGGTTTCGTCGAGGAGCAGAGCCAATCGGACGAACCAGCCCGCCAGTTGCCGGGATGCGCGAAACGCCTAGTGATCCGCGACACACAGAGACAGTATGCCTGGTTGAGGCATTGACATATGTCCGCCGAAGACACAGTCCCTTCCAGTTTGTGTCTTCAGAGGATGGCGTCAGCCCTTAGTGCTTACCTGGGATGCGTTCAAGAGTGATTGCGTGGACGTCGCCGCAATTGCCCAGCGTCGATGACAGAAATGCTTGTGCTGGTAGGTCAGGTCCTGCGCCAGCGTGGACGCAATCATGTGCGTGCGTGTTCAGCGATATCCTGGTGAGCCAGGAGGTGTCGACCTGCACCTCGTCGATCCCTCACCAGGGCGAAGAGTGCATCGTAGATGACGAGCGACGACGATCCCTTCGCAACACAGCGCGCACAGAACACTGTGTTGGTGACGGACCTGGAATCGGCGGGATTCTCCAATGCTGAGGAGATCGGGCGCGGGGGTTTCGGCGTCGTGTATCGCTGCACGCAGACCGCTTTAGACCGTACCGTGGCGGTGAAGGTCCTCACCGCAGACTTCAACGACGAGGCGAATCGGGAGCGATTCCTCCGCGAACAGCGGGCGATGGGAAGGCTGACAGGGCACCCGAACATCGCGAACGTCCTGCAGATCGGTACGACGGAACGAGGCCAGCTCTTCCTTGCGATGCCCTACTACGCCCGCGGCTGCCTCGATACGCAGATCCGTCGGCACGGACCGCTGACACTGGAGGAGGCCCTTCGCTTAGGGGTGAAGATAGCGGGAGCCCTGGAAACCGCGCACCGGCTCGGCATCCTTCACCGCGATATCAAACCCGCGAATATCTTGCTCTCCGACTACGACGAACCAGCATTGACCGATTTCGGTATCGCTCGGATTCAGGGGGGTTTCGAGACCGCTACCGGTACCGTCACTGGCTCACCGGCGTTCACCGCGCCCGAGGTTCTCGCCGGGAAATCGCCGAGCCCGGCCTCGGACGTCTATGGGCTCGGCGCCACCCTCTTTTGCGCGTTGACCGGACATGCTGCTTTCGAGCGCCGCAGCGGTGAGCAACTAGTAGCGCAGTTCGTTCGCATTACCACCGAGCCGGTTCCCGACCTCCGGGAACAGAACATCTCTGATGACGTGAGCGCGGTGGTGGAACGGGCGATGGCCGCGTCCGCACCGGACAGGTACTCCGCGGCCACGTTCGGTGAGGCCTTGCAACGCGTGCAACTCGACCACGGGTTGGCGGTCGACGACATGGCACTGCAAATCGGCTCCGGAGGGGAGCGACGGCGCGAGTCCGTGCCCAACTCCGTGGTTGCTCGTGCCGGAAGCAATTCCTCCCCTGGCCGTGCACTGTCTGGCAAGTCGACCGGGAACTTGCCGGTGGAGCTGACTAGCTTCGTCGGTCGCAGGAACGAACTGTCCGAAGTGAGACGGTCGCTAGAGACCTCGCACTTGGTGACCCTGACCGGCTTCGGAGGCGTCGGCAAGACACGCCTCGCCCTCAGGGCGGCTGACAGTCTGCGACGACGCTTCAAAGACGGTGTGTGGCTGGTCGAGTTCGCCGAGCTGTCCGACGGGTCGTTGTTGGTAGAGCTCGTGGCTGCAGCTCTGGGATTGCGGGATCAGCGAGTGCGGAACCTGCGCGAGAGCCTGCTGGACTTCCTGGCTCCACGTGAGCTCCTACTGGTGCTCGACAACTGCGAGCAGGTAATATACGCGGCGGCCGAGCTATCCACGACCCTTCTTCGCGGTTGTCCGCAGTTGCGTATCCTCGCCACTAGTCGCGAACCTCTCGGCATCGGAGGGGAAGCTGTTCGACGCGTTCCGCCACTGACAGTTCCCGAGCCGGACCGATCGCCGTCACTTCGAGGAACACCTAGCTCCGATGCCGTCACGTTGTTCGCCGAACGCGCTGCCGCCGCGCTCCCAACGTTCGCCTTGACCGACGACAACGCGGGCACGGTGGCCCAGATCTGCCATCGACTGGATGGGTTGCCGTTGCCGATTGAACTCGCGGCAGCCCGGGTGCGAGCCCTGTCGCCCGAGCAGATCCTCCAGCGGCTGACCGACCGCTACACACTGCTGTCCCGCAGCAGCCGAAACACTCCGACTCGGCAACAAACAATGCGGCTGTGCGTCGATTGGAGTCACGAGCTGTGCAACCCCACAGAGCGGCTGCTGTGGGCGCGGCTGTCGGTGTTTGCCGGCAGCATCGAACTGGAGGCGGCCGAGCAGATTTGCGGCAGTGACATGGACGCGCAGGAGGTACTCGACTCGTTGACCTCACTGGTCGACAAGTCGATCCTGATTCGGGAAGAGTTCGGCAGCACGGTGCGCTTTCGGCTACTCGACATCCTGCGCGACTATGGCAGGGAGAATGCGCAAGCAAACGAGGAGTACACAGAACTGTGCTGCCGCCATCGGGACTGGTACCGGCAGTTGGCGCTCGAGGCAGAGTCGGATTGGATCAGCTCTCGCCAGCTCGACTGGATCGCGCGCCTGGATCGGGAACAGACCAACCTTCGAGAGGCGATGGAATTCTGCCTCAGTGACGACGCAAGTGTCGGGCTGACCATTGCCGCAGCCCTCCAGCCGTTCTGGCAGGCCCGCGGATTGTTCAGCGAGGGGCGGCGCTGGCTCGACCGACTCCTTGCACAGCCGTGGGAAACCCCGACTGTGGAACGGGTCAAGGCCTTGCACGCACATAGTGTCCTGGCCGAACTGCAGGGCGACCTGATCGCGGCATCTGACTCGGTAGCCGAGGGACGCAAGGTCGCCCAGCAGGTAACCGACTCGACGGCAGATGCATTCGTAGCGCTCGCTGAGGGCACACTCGCCCTCTACCACGGCGATTTTGCCCAAGCCCGGTCGCTGCTGGAAACCGCGCTCGAGAAGTCCAGTGCCCTCAACTCTTCGCACATTGAGGTACTTCACATGCTGGGGCGGGCATGTGACCAAGCTGGCGACGGGCAACGAGCGATCGAGTGCTACTCCCAGGCACTCGCGATTACCGAGGCCTGCGGCGAGGTCGTACACCGGGCATCAACACTCCGAGCCTTGGGCATAGCCGCTTGGAGACGATCGGACCGCGCCCGCGCGGTACTACTACTCGAACAGGCACTGCAGTTGTCCCGCCAGGTGGGCGATCGCCGTACCACCGCCACCTGCCTCGAAGTGCTGGCCTGGGTTGCAGCTGAAAACAAAGACTCCCGGCGTGCAGCTGTTCTGATGGGCGCCGCAGAGGAACTGGTGCGGTCGGTAGGGACCTTCACCCTGTGGTTTCCGAACCTGCTCCACTACCACGACGAATGCGAGCGCAAGGCGACCAAGGCGCTCGGCGAGCGAACATTTGCAGCTTCCCGCAAAGAAGGCCAAGGCCTCGGATTCGATGCAGCCATCGCCTATGCCCTCGGGGAGAAAGCGCCCACACCACCGCCCGCTGCTGGGGAAACCGCGAAGTTGACCAAGCGAGAACGTCAAATAGCGGAGGCCGTTGCGGAGGGACTAACCAACAGAGCTATCGCCACTCGCCTGGTGATTTCCCCCCGCACTGTCCAGGGTCACGTCGAGCACATTCTGTCCAAGCTCGGGTTCAACACGCGCGCGCAGATCGCAGCCTGGGTCGTTGAGCAGGCTTCTGCATAGCGCACCGAACGGCCGAGACAGCGTTCATCCGGAAGTTCGGCTAGGTATTCTTCTCGAACGGGTTCCGTTTGAGGCGAAAGAGTTTCATCGCGAGACGGAGTTCACTCGCTCGCTCCACAGTTCTCCAGTCGTCACCCAATAGGTCCTTCAACCGCTGCATCCGCTGCTTCACCGTGCTGACGTGAACATGCAGCGCTTCTGCTGCCGCTGTCGGACTTCCATCCGTTGCGAGGATGGCTTCGAGCGTGCTCAACAATTCGGTGTGGTGCGCCGCGTCATACCGAGCCACCGGGTCGAGCATCGTCCGCACGAACCGGTCCACATTCGGTCTGTTGCTCAGGACCAGTCCGATGAATCCGAGATCTTCCAAGGTGCCGGACATGGCACCGCCATATATCCGCTCCATTGCGTCACTGCAGGTCACTGCCTCATCAAACAGCTCCCGCACGCCGGACACCTCGCGTGTCGGCCCCGCCCCCGCCACCGATGGTGTCACTCGTCCGGCGCGCGCTATTGCGGAGGACAGCTCCTCGGAATTCGATCGCGGATCGTTTCCTGGAATCAGGGCAACTACCGAGGATTTGTGTCCGCGTTGCAGGATGTGGCATTGCCCGGCCAAGCCCCCTCGTGTCTTCGCTACTTCATCTGCGAGGTACGCCAGCCGACGTTGCTGCAACGGGGCCCGCACGACGTGAATGGTGTACGGCTGGCGTAGTTCCATTCGCAGCTGCGCAGCGCGGTGGATCAGCCGGCCGGTACCTTCGTCACCTGACAGAAGATCGTCGATGAAGTCGTCGCGACGGAAACCCGCAGCTCCAGCCTCAGCTTCGACGAGGAGCAGAAGCAGGGCCGCGACGACTGCTGCGCGTTCGAGGATCTGGATGTCCGGCGCCGCAGGGGTTTCGTCAGCTTGGTAGTACAAAATGCCGAGGAGTCGGGCTGCCGCCAGGATCGGGATCGCCACCAGACTCTCGGCCGTCTGGGTGGTCCGAGCAAGAGCGGCGAGACGGATCAATTCGGGAGGCTGCGCAGTGCCGCTAAAGTCGCCGCCGTCGGCGAGCAGCCGGCCGTCCGGATCAAACACAGCCAACTGGCCGCCGACGATCTTCACCACTTCCTGAACGAGGTTGTCGATATTTCCGCCGGCCAAAGCGACCTGGGAAAGTGTGAAGTGCGCCGTAGCCGCTCGCTCGGCCTCGGCGTTGCTCCTGGCCAGCTCGTGATTTGCGGCCTCGAGTGACTGCAATGCGCTCTTGGTTTCCTCGGAAAGCCTCGAGCGTTCGATCGAGATCGCTGCATGTCCGGCCAGCGAGTGCAAGAGATCCAGATCCGCTGGGGTGTAGGCGCGTTCGTCACGGTTGGCTGCGATCAACGCACCGAGCCGTTTCGACCCGTTCATCAGAGGCACGCCGACGGTCGCGACGATCTTCTCTCGTTCCATGACCCGGTCGATTTCCGGGTAATGCACAAAATTTTGATCATCGAAGTACCGCGAAATGATCAGCGGCATTCCGGTATCGATTATCCGCCCAGTCATGGCCATCCCCGCTGGTACACGCAGATCGAGGAGCTCGGAAGTCATACCGCCCGACGTCGCACCCAGATGCGCGTATGCACCCTCGCGCTCAGCCAACCAGAGGTAGACGACGTCAGCGCGAAGGAGCCGTCGCGCCCGATCGGCAATGCCTCCGAGAAGCCTGTCCGGATCTTCTTCGGAGGTGATATCGGCAACGGTGTCCAACAGGGCGCGGTACCGATCATCTCGAGCCTCATGCTGGCCGGTAACTTCCCTGAGCAGATCAAGCAGGGCCGCTTGAAACCCGGGCTCCTCCGTGCTGATCGGGCGGTCCGAACTGGCGCTCAAGATCTCGACGACCGTACGCTCAATCTCCGCGAGATCCGAACCCGTACGGGAGACAACGCGAACGAGCTGAGAGGTCACTCGCAGGATGCTGGTGGCCGTGCCACCCGCGAGGTGTCCTGAGGATGACTGCAATTCGTGTTTCATGATCGCCTCACCTGGTCCTGCGCGTTCATCCCGCAGCAGATGCTTCACACCATACGGGGCATGTCTACCCAGGACCAGAATCAGGTTAAGAAGTGTCTTTATCGGACATATCGGCACGTTCACGACGAACGTAGGCTTCGGCGGAGGCCCGCTTGTCGCACAAAGAGTGCAGGGGCCGACCGAACACGGTTCCGGGGCTTGGTAAGCGCCGAGACCGATCCGAGATTTGTACCACCAATCTGTGAGGTGCACGTTGGAAGCCGTTGCCTGCGCAACATTCGCACGACGCTGGGACGAGACCGTTGTCGCTCACTCGAACGAGACTTTCTTGGTCTTCGAATCTTCGACGAGCGAGCGCTCGCAATGGACCTATCACGAATTTGATCGAATCGTCGACTCGACTGCTGCCGCGCTCGAAGGTGCAGGGGTCGCGCCCGGGTCTGCGGTACACGTTGTCCTGAAGAATTGTCCGGCTTTCGTGGCGGTGTGGCTCGCAGCGGCCCGCATCGGCGCCACCGCCATCTTCGCCGACCCGGCATCCTCGGCGAGGGACATCGCGATGCACATCCGCAGGACGACACCGGCCGTGGCGCTGTGCGGTTCACGTAACGCCGACATCTATCTGCAGGGCGTCAAGCGCGCCTCCGACGAGGACGCGAGCTCCGCGCTGGACATAAAAGTGCTAGTCCTGGAAGAAGATTCGACGGACGTAGGCCTCGACAGCATCCTGTGCGCACACACCCGGCGCACACCTAGTGGTGACGAACCCAGCCCGCACGATCGGCTGGCGGTGATGTTCACTTCCGGCACGACCTCCGAACCGAAAGCTGTTGTCCTTACGCAGTGCAACTATGCACATGTCGCACGGGCGATGGCAGAGGCAGCCAACCTGGGTCCAGGGGACCGCTGGTTGGTGACACTGCCGCTCTTCCATGCGAACGCCCAGTACTACTGCTTCGCCGCGGCGATGGCCGTAGGTGCAAGCGTGGCTATGACCAGTACTTTCTCGGCGTCGCAGTGGGGTAAGCAGGCCGCTCGACTCGAAGCCACCCACGCGAGCCTTTTTGCAGCACCGATCCGGATGATTCTCGCGCGGCGCCCCGAGGACACACCGCAACTACGTCTCAAGCATGTGTGGTTCGCCCAGAGCCTGGCACCGGGGCACTTCGACGAGTTCGCGTCGATGGTGGGATGTGCACCGCGCCAGCTGTACGGAATGACCGAAACCGTTGCCATGGTCACGGCGGAACGTCCAGAGGGCGCGAGCCCGAACTTCATCGGCAATCCCAGCTTGGTGGGACGGACCACCGCCATAGTCGATCCCGACAGCCTCGAACCCGTCGAAGCGCAGACACCCGGTCTCCTACTGGTAGCGGGCACACCGGGTTGTGATCTGTTCCAGGAATATCTTTCGGACCCGAAGGCGACGTCGACAGCACTTGTCGAGTACGGCGAAGGAACCTGGCTACGAACTGGTGATCTCGTCGTTTCCGACCAGGATGGGCGGCTGCGATTCGTCGGCCGGGTCGACGACGTCATCAAGGTTTCCGGGGAGAACGTCAGCCTCACCGAGGTCGAGGCCGCGTTAGCGCAGGCCCCGGGGGTATTGGAAGTCGCGGTCGTTCCGCGGCCCGACCCCATTCGGGATGTCGTTCCGGTCGCCTACGTGGTACCGCGCCGCGCGGAGACCCCGCTCGACATCGAAGAACTCAACGCCTGGGCCGCGGAAAACCTCCCGCCCCAATCCTGCCCACGCGATTGGCACCAGGTAGACGAATTGCCGCGAACGAGTGTCGGCAAGATCAGACGGTCGCAACTGTCGGCCCAAGACGCCTAACCCTCACTCCCGTTACCGCCCGGCATGCCCGAGGAGTGCGTGTCAGGCCTGGGCAGAAAGCGGAACGACAAACGACAGGCGCCGGCGCGCTACCAACGCTCCGGCGCTCGCGGCGGCAGTCCAGAGAAGCGCTCCCATGGCGCGTCACCGGCATGTCCGAAACTAGTTCCAGTCCACAACCTGGTCCAAAATTTCGGGGCAATTCTTCTCCAATGCGTCAAGATAACTTCGAATATGTTCCCGCATCAAACGTTCAGACTTCTCCGAATCGCCACTCCGGATGGCATCGGAAATTTGATCATGCGAAACCGGCAATTCGTTGCGGGGAACCYTTTCGTCGGCGGATTCATCGACATATATACTGCGGAGACCGTCCGCGAACAAAAGCAAAATCGGATCTCCGGTGAAACGGGCTACCGAAAAGTGGAAACTGCCGGACTCCGCATTCTCCCCGCTCCCCTCCGCCTCATCGGGGTCCCAAGCTACGCCCGACTTCACACGTTCACTCGCGAGCCGAGCCATGAGCGGCTCCACCTGGAGCCGCGTGTTCAGCACATTCCGAAGCGTCAGGCCGAGCAGATGAAAATACAACGACGAAGCGCTGGCAAACTGCGAGCTTGCGACCTGATTCACCCGCGTCCCACCGCCCGGGCCAGGGCGAATGGAGATGACTCCGTACATTTCGAGGATACGAAGGGCTTCGCGAAGAGACGGCCGGCTGACCTCGTAGCGTTCAAGTAGCTCCGCTTCCGAGGGCAGCCGAGTGAGCCCCTCGGTCCCAATGTCCTGCACGATCTGACCAGCCACCAATCGCGCAGTCTTCCGGCCGACAACTTTCATAGCGCTCATGGTAGCCCTCACCATAGGGATCGCCGCTGTGTGAAGCGATGCAGACGGATGAATTTCGCGTTCGGAATTCGAGCGACGTCGCCCCTTGCGGCTATCGGCACATCATCCAGGGACGGCCCTCGCTAATCCGCCACGCGCTTCCGGCGTATCGATGGTAGCTGAAACATGCTATGGAAGAGCGGCCCAGAGCCACCAGGCGGGGCGTGTTCGCGGACGCTCGAAAAATGGCGCCGCCGCGCCACTTGCCCTCTATTTCGCAACCGTTGAGGTGGTGTCCGTGGAATGGGTTGGTGTAGCCGAGCCGGCAATGTCAGTGCCCACGAGCGGGGATCGGACCGCCTCCGAGCCGCAGTGCCGTGCAGGTGTCGGATCTTGTGCCTGCGTCTGTGTTCCTGTGCATGGGTGCTGAGCAGGCGTTTCACGTGGCGGGTGGGCGTGCGACGGAAAGTGATGGTTGACACAGACCCTAGTTGCTGTAGATCATCTACAGGAACTCTTACTGAGTCAGGAAAGGATTGTGGTGCTATGAGTAAGTACCGGGTTATCGACACTGATACCCACCTCATCGAGCCGGCGGATCTGTGGACCGAGCGCCTGCCGAAGGCATGGGGCACGGACGTTCTGCACGTCA
>NZ_JBFUGT010000181.1:0-12743 GCF_056402775.1 Rhodococcus sp. P3_B8 | reverse complement strand
TCCCCGGCGAGCCGACCGTCTACGAGGGCCGGATCGCCGGCCGGTTCGGCATCGCCGACCGCGGCAGGCCCGCCGACCGGTGGCTGCTCGACACCGTGCGGTGGGCGTGGCGCACCAAGATGATCGTCACGCTGGGCATCGACACCCGGATGCGCCTGCGGCAGTCGGCGGAGAAGGACGCCGTCGACGTGTTCGCCAACAACCTGCGCGACCTGCTGCTGGCAGCGCCTGCCGGTACCCGCGCCACGATGGGCCTCGACCCCGGCTTCCGGACCGGGACGAAAGTCGCGGTCGTGGACGCCACCGGCAAGGTCGTGGCCCACGACACGATCTATCCGCATCAGCCCCAGAACAAGTGGGACGCCTCCCTGGCCACTCTCGCCGGTCTCGTCGCCAAACACGGCGTGGAACTCATCGCCATCGGGAACGGCACCGCCTCCCGCGAGACGGATGCGCTCGCGACCGAGCTGATCGCCAAGTCGGGTGCCACCAACCTGACGAAGATCGTGGTGTCCGAGGCCGGCGCGTCCGTGTACTCGGCGTCCGCGTACGCCTCGGCGGAGCTGCCCGACCTCGACGTATCGATCCGCGGAGCAGTCTCCATCGCGCGACGTCTGCAGGACCCCCTCGCCGAACTGGTGAAGATCGACCCGAAGTCGATCGGCGTCGGGCAGTACCAGCACGATGTGTCGGAGACGCTGCTCGCGCGGTCGCTCGGTGCCGTCGTCGAGGACGCGGTGAACGCGGTCGGCGTCGACGTGAACACCGCGTCGGTGCCGCTGCTGTCCCGCGTGTCCGGTATCGCCGGTTCGCTCGCAGAGAGCATCGTCGCGCACCGGGACCAGAACGGCCCGTTCCGCAGCCGCAAGGGACTCAAGGACGTCGCGCGGCTCGGTCCGAAGGCGTTCGAACAGTGCGCCGGCTTCCTGCGCATCCCCAACGGGGACGACCCCCTCGACGCGTCCAGCGTCCACCCCGAGGCCTACCCGGTGGTGCGCAAGATCGTCGGCGCCAGCGGCACCGGCGTGCGCGAGATCATCGGCAACACGTCCGCGCTCCGCAGCCTGAACCCGGCGGACTTCGTCGACGACCGGTTCGGTCTGCCCACGGTCACCGACATCATCGGCGAACTCGAGAAGCCCGGCCGCGACCCCCGCCCGGAGTTCAAGACGGCCACGTTCGCCGCCGGCATCGAGAAGGTGTCGCACCTGAAGCCGGGGATGACGCTCGAGGGCGTCGTCACCAACGTTGCGGCGTTCGGCGCGTTCGTCGACATCGGCGTTCACCAGGACGGCCTCGTTCACGTGTCCGCGATGTCCCACAACTTCGTCAAGGACCCGCGGGACGTCGTCAAGTCGGGTGACGTCGTGAAGGTGAAGGTCCTCGAGGTGGACGAGGCGCGTCAGCGCATCGGCCTGACACTGCGGCTCGACGACGAGGTCGGGGCCGGCCGCAAGAACGACGGTCCCCGCGGCGGAGGCGCRCAGCGGCAGGACCGGCGGGGCGGCGGGCAGCCGCAGGATCGGCGCGGCGGCAAGCCGCAGCAGCAGGGTGGACGCGATCGCGGGCGTGACTCCCGCCCGGCGCCCGGCGGTTCGATGGCCGACGCGCTGCGGAAGGCGGGGTTCGGCAAGTAGAGGTCACCATCCCGACACGAGCCACCACTTTTCGATGGAGTGACCAGTTCTTTACTGGGATAGTGGATGCCGATGTACGAATGGCTGGATCGGGAAATCGTCGGGCACGGGCGCCTGCCTCTGCTCTTTTTCCTGCTCGGGTTTCTCGCGGCGTTCCTGTTCATCCGGTTGAGCGTGCGGATGATCCGCGCCGAGGTGTCGTGGTGGCCGGGCAACGTGAAACCCGGTGGGCATCACGTCCACCACGTGGTGTTCGGCGTCGTGACGATGCTCGTGTCGGGAGTGTCCCTCATCGCCGTGTACGAGGACGGCACCCAGACCACCGGCGCCGTCCTCGCCACGTTCTTCGGGATCGGCGCCGCGCTGGTGCTGGACGAGTTCGCGCTGATCTTCTACCTGCAGGACGTGTACTGGGCGGATGAGGGCCGGACGTCGGTCGATGCCGTGTTCGTGGCGATCGCGGTGACGGGTCTGCTGCTGCTCGGACTCCGGCCGCTCGAACTGATCAACGTCACCGACTTCCGGGACTCGCCGGATCCGTGGGTGCGGGTCGCAATCGGGTTGTCGTCCGTGATCAACCTGCTCATCGCGGCGGTGGTGCTGCTGAAGGGCAAGATCTGGACGGGGTTGCTCGGCCTGTTCATCTTTCCGATCCTGCTGATCGGGGCGCTCCGATTGAGCCGGCCGAGCGCACCGTGGGCCCGGTGGCGCTACACCTCCAAGCCGAAGCGGATGCTCCGCGCACTCGAACGGGAGCGGAAGTGGCGTCGGCCGGTCATCCGCGCCAAGATCTTCGTGCAGGACTTCATCGCGGGAACTCCCAGCGCGGTACACGTGAAGGAAGCCGCGGAGCATGCCAGGGTGGCGGCGGAGGTCGAACTCGACCACGTGGTGCACGCGGCGCCGCCRCCGATTTCTCTTCACCCGGTGGCGTCTGGCACAATGGACGGGTTGCCTGGACCAGGCAGCAGTACTTGATCTGGGCACGAACCAGACGAGCACCGGTGTTCTTCGAACGTCTGGGTGCCGCTCGGTTCCTCTGCTCCTGCGAAACGCAAGGATGGAACACCGATGAACACTCTCGATTTCCTGGACAAGAAGTCCCTCCGCGACGACATTCCCGAGTTCCGTCCCGGCGACACCCTCAACGTGCACGTCAAGGTCATCGAAGGCTCGAAGGAGCGCGTGCAGGTCTTCAAGGGCGTCGTGATCCGCCGTCAGGGCGGCGGCGTCCGCGAGACCTTCACCGTCCGCAAGGTCTCCTTCGGTGTCGGCGTCGAGCGCACCTTCCCGGTACACAGCCCCAACCTGGCGCAGATCGAGGTCGTCACCCGCGGTGACGTCCGTCGCGCCAAGCTGTACTACCTCCGCGATCTGCGTGGCAAGGCCGCCAAGATCAAGGAAAAGCGCTGACCTTTCCGATGAGCCCGGCACTGCGTACTCGCAGTGCCGGGCTAATCTGATTTCGTGACAGATTCTTCGAAGGAGCGGGCATTGTCGTCGGAATCCGAGACCACCGGCGATTCGGCCGCCACCTCCGCCGTGAACGGCGGAACGGCGGAGCCCGAGAAGAAGCCCCGCTCCTTCCTCCGCGAGTTGCCGATCCTGATTCTGGTCGCGCTCGTTCTGAGTTTCCTGTTGCAGACGTTCGTCGCCCGGGTGTATCTCATTCCGTCCGAATCGATGGAACCGACGCTGCACGGGTGCGCGGGCTGCACCGGCGACCGCATCGTGGTCGAGAAGATCGGTTACCGCTTCGGTGAAGCGCAACCGGGTGACGTCATCGTGTTCCGCGGCCCCGATTCGTGGTCACAGGATTTCGTCTCCACCCGGTCCTCCAACGTGGTGATCCGCGGTGCGCAGGAACTCGGTTCCCTCGTCGGACTCGTCCCCCCGGACGAGAACGACCTCGTCAAGCGTGTGATCGCCACCGGCGGTCAGACCGTCGAATGCTGCGACGACCAGGGCCGGATCCTGGTCGACGGCAAGCCGCTCGACGAGCCCTACGTCGTCATGGATTTCCCGTTCGTCCCCGGCTCCCAGGCCTGCGACACGGCACTGAAGTCGGCGCGCTGCTTCGGTCCGGTCACCGTGCCCGACGGGCACCTGTGGGTGATGGGCGACAATCGCAGCAACTCCGCGGACTCGCGGTACCACGTGGGCGACGACATGCAAGGCACCATCCCGCTCGACAACGTGATCGGTAAGGCCGTCTTCATCGCGTTGCCGCCGTCGCGGATGGGCACGATCAGTTCACCCGATATCCAGGGCAAGTGACTTCCTGGCCTCCACGCACCGTCATTCGCAGGTCGTCCGGTCTGCGGACAATGGAGTCGGCCCTGGTCCGTAGCGGCCTCGGGCCGGTGGCCGGTGTCGACGAGGCAGGCCGGGGCGCGTGTGCGGGGCCGCTCGTCGTGGCGGCCTGCGTGCTCGCGCCGAAGCCGTATCCGGCGCTGGCGCGCCTCGACGATTCGAAGAAGCTCACCGAACGCACGCGTGAAGAGCTGTTCCCGGCCATCACCCGGCTCGCGGTGGCGTGGAGCGTCGTATCTTTTCCGGCCGAGGAAGTCGACCGGATGGGTGTGCACGTAGCCAACATCGAGGGCATGCGACGTGCCGTCGCCGGGCTCTCGACCACCCCGGGTTACGTTCTCACCGACGGCTTCCGCGTCCCGGGCCTGCCGGCCCCGTCGCTGCCGGTGATCGGCGGCGACGCCGCGGCGGCATGCATCGCGGCGGCGAGCGTGCTGGCCAAGGTCTCTCGTGACCGGGTGATGGTCGCGATGGACGAGACACATCCCGGTTACGGTTTCGCGATCCACAAGGGGTACAACACGCCCGCGCACCTGGCGGCTCTCGAGAAGCTGGGCCCGTGCCCGGAGCACCGCCGCTCGTGGTCGAACGTCGCCGCGCTGATACACCGAGTGGATAACAGTTCCGGAAGTGCGAGATGATGACAATTCACACCAGAGCAGGAGGACTCCGAGACCGATGAGTGCCGAGGATCTCGAGAAGTACGAAACCGAGATGGAGCTGTCGCTCTACCGCGAGTACCGGGACATCGTCGGTCAGTTCTCCTATGTCGTGGAGACGGAGCGCCGGTTCTATCTGGCCAACTCGGTGGAGTTGCTGCCGCACAACGCGGACGGAGAGATTTACTTCGAGCTGCGGATGTCCGATGCGTGGGTGTGGGACATGTACCGCCCCGCGCGTTTCGTGAAGTATGTCCGCGTCATCACGTTCAAGGACGTGAACATCGAGGAGCTCGACAAGCCGGACCTGCGGCTCCCCGACAACGGTCTGTCCTGACGATCCGGAGTTCTCGTCCGCGTACGATCATCCGATGACCGGACCGAGGCGCGTCGCGCTGGCTCTGGGTAGCGGCGGTGCGCGGGGATACGCCCACATCGGAGCGATCCAGGTACTCGAGGAGCGCGGATTCGAGATCGTCGGTGTCGCAGGCTCGTCGATGGGTGCCCTGGTGGGTGGACTCCACGCAGCGGGCAAGCTCGACGACTTCACCCGGTGGGCGATCGGCCTGACCCAGCTCGACGTCGTGCGTCTTCTCGACCTGTCGGTGTCCGCACCCGGAGCCATCCACGCCGAGAAGATCCTGCAACGGGTCAGGGAGATACTCGGCGAGATCCGCATCGAAGACCTTCCGATTCCGTATACGGCCGTGGCCACCGATCTCGCTGCGGGCCGGTCGGTGTGGTTCCAGCGAGGGCCCGTCGACGCGGCGATCCGTGCGTCGATCGCCATCCCCGGCGTCATCACGCCGTATGTGCTCAACGGCCGAGTCCTCGCCGACGGTGGGGTGCTCGACCCTTTGCCGATGGCGCCGCTCGTCTCCGTGAGCGCCGACCTGACCGTCGGAATCAGCCTGAGCGCCGAGGATCGGGACGGGCGCTCGCTGTCACCGGAGAACGTCAGCGCCGATTCGCGGCCGGTGGACGAATGGGTGGCGCGCTTCCGCCGGAGCGCCGCGCAGCTGCGTGACCTGGACATCGTGCGGTCGGTCGTGGGGCGGTTCGGCGCTGCGCAGACCGACCCGGATCCGTCGGACGAGCAGGACGGCCAGGTGATCGGCGATCAGACCGTGGTCGAGGGCGACGCCGTGGCCGTCCCGAAGTTCAGCCGGTTCGCGGTGATGAACCGTTCGCTCGACGTGATGCAGGCGACGTTGGCTCGCTATCAGCTCGCCGCGTATCCACCGGACGTGCACGTTCGGGTGCCCCGGAACGCGTGCCGCAGTCTCGACTTCCATCGTGCCGCCGAGATGATCGAACTGGGTCGGGTTCTCACCGGGCGTGCGCTCGACGACGCCGGTCTCGTCTCGCCGGCAGCCGCTGTGTCTCCGGCAGATTCGGACGGCGAGCCCACCTGACAGGTGGAAGGGCCGGTGCTGCACACGCACCACCGGCCCTTCCCGTCGCGGGGATGTCAGCTCGAGGCCGGAGCCCGGGCGGCGCCCAGGTCGCCCACCGATTCGTCGGACTCGCCGTCGACGTGATCGACGTGCTGCGGCGCCACGAGCAGGCAGAGAATGCTGACCGCGCACATTCCGATCAGGAGGCCGATCACCGGCCACACACTGCCGGTTGCCTGGAACATGAGCGTGGACACCAACGGGGACAGCCCACCGAAGATCGCGCCCGCGCCCTGGTAGGCGAGGGAGATGCTGGTGTACCGGGCCTGCGGCCGGAACATCTGCGACAGCACCGCCGCGATCGGGCCGTACGTCGCGGCCAGGACGAGCCGCATGACGGCGAAGGTCAGGAAGATCAGGATCACCGACCCGGATTTGAGGACCAGGAACTGTGGTGCGGCGAGCACCGCGACGGCCAGCAGTCCGTAGATCACCACGCGGATCCGGCCGACCTTGTCGCCGAGCCACGCCACCCCGAGCGTGGCGATCAATTCCACCACCGCGGCCACGCTGAGCGCGTTGAGGACGAGTGTCTCGGACAGCCCGACGTCCGGGTCGGTGGCGTACGCCGTGATGAACGTTGTCACGAGGTAGTAGCCACCCACCGCGACGGGCAGGATGCCCATGCCGAGCAGGATCGGGCGCCAGTTGGTGACGATGGCGTACTTCAGCGGCAGCGCTTCGGGTTCGGTCGCCGTCTGCACCTCGGACTCGAAGACGGGAGATTCCTCCACCTTCAGTCGCACCAGCAGACCCACGCCGATCAGCAGCGCCGAGCACAGGAACGGCAGCCGCCACGCCCAGTCCCGCAGGGCGTCGTCGCCGAAGGTCGAGAGGACACTGAAGAACCCGGTGGCGAGCAGCGCGCCTGCGGGGTTACCCAGCTGTGCGAATCCGCCGTAGAACGTCTTCTTGTCCTCGGGCGCGTGTTCGACCGCCATCAGCACGGCGCCACCCCATTCGCCGCCCACCGCGAAGCCCTGCACGAAGCGCAGCATCACGAGCAGCAGCGGCGCCCAGAACCCGATCTGCGCGTACGTCGGCAGGGCGCCGATCAGGAACGTGCCCGCGCCCATCAGGGTGAGCGTCACGACGAGCGCCGTCCGCCGGCCGACCCGGTCGCCGACATGTCCGAAGACGACGCCGCCGAGCGGGCGGGCGAAGAAGCCCACCGCGTAGGTGGCGAACGCGGCGGCGATGCCGGTCAGGCGGTCGGTGTCGGAGGGGAAGAAGATCTCACCGAACACCAGGGCCGCCGCCGTGGCGTACACGTAGAAGTCGTACCACTCGATGGTGGTGCCGACGAAGGCCGCGAAACCCGCCCTGCGGGCCTTGGCGATCTGGGTGTCGTGACTCATGACTGATCCTCGGTGGTTGCAATGGTCGAGAATAGGTCGCTGCGGGTGGAATGCGCCAATTCGCCGTCGATCCACGTTTCACGAACCTCGATGTCGGCAATTTTGTGCGGGTCGACGGTGAGAGGGTCGGAGCCGAGGACCACGAAATCGGCGCGCTTGCCGGGGGAGATGCTGCCGAGTTCGGATTCCCTTCCGAGCGCGCGGGCCCCGTTCAGCGTGTGCGCGGTGAGCGCCTGGGCAGCGGTCAGCCGCAACGCGTTCGAGCCGAGCTGATGTCCCTGCCGGGTGATGCGGGTGACGGCGGCCTGGATCGCCTCGAGTGGTTTGGGCTCGGCGACGGGTGCGTCGGAACTGATCGTGACCGGCACGCCGGCTTCGACGAATTCCCCGAGGGGATTGAAACGCTCACCCGGCGTGCCGATGGCCGCGGTCACGCCCTCGCCCCAGTTGTAGTAGTGCTGCGGCTGGTTGACGGGGTACACCCCGAGTGCGTGCATCCGCGTGATCTGCTCGGGGGTCGGCAACCCGCAGTGCTCGATGCGATGACGGGCATCGGCGTCGGGATGCGCCTTCTGCGCGGCCTCGATCGCGTCGAGGACCATGTCGATGGCGGTCGGCGACTGCGCATGCGTCGCGGTCTGCAGGCCGACGGTGTGTGCCTTCGCGATCAGCGCCGCATAGTCGGCGGGCTCGTGATAGAGCTGCCCGGTCCGGCACGGGTCRCCCACGTACCCATCAGGGAAGTAGGCGGTCCAACCGCCGAGAGTGCCGTCGGCGTAGAACTTGATCCCGCCGAACGCGAGACGTGAGTTGCCGAACGCACCGTGCAGCCCGGTGTCGAGCGCGTGATCGAGCAGGTGGCTGAGCAGGTACATGCTGACCCGGGTCTCGAGCCGGCCCTGCTCCGCCAGGCGCAGGTACATGTCGAACTCGCGCCGCGTCACCTGGCAGTCGCCGATCGTGGTCACGCCGCCCTCGAGGAACTTCTCCTGCGCCACGGAGAGCTGTCGCAGATGCTCCTCGGGTTCGTCCTCGAGGTGAAAATTCGGGCCGTGATGACCGACCTTGACGCCGTTCACACCGGTGAGGATGTTGCAGGCGGCATCGGACAGTTCGCCGGTCAGCTCGCCGTCCGCGTCGCGGAAGAACTCGCCGCCGGGCGGATTCGCGGTGTCGCGGGTGACGCCGTGGAGTTCGAGGGTGAACGTGTTGACAACGCCGCCGTGACCGCTGGCGTTCATCAGGTACACCTCGCGGTCGGTACCGACCTGATCGAGTTCCTCCTTCGTGGGATGACGGCCCTCGACGAGGTTGCGGTGCTCGTAGCCGTACCCGCGCACCGGGATCCCGGCAGGCTGATTCCCCGCTGCCTCCTGCAGCAGCGCAACGATCTCGGGAATGGTGCGCGCCTTCTCGGGACCGCAGTCCACCCAGCTGAGCATCTGGCCGTACATCAGGGGGTGGGCGTGCGGATCGACGAACCCGGGTACGACGGTCGCCCCGGCGAGATCGATGACGTCCGTCGTCCGGGTGCCGATCCTCCGCGCTTCCTCACGACATTCCGCAACGGTGCCGACCGCGGCGAACCGATTGCCGAAGACGAGGAAGGCCTCGGCGCCCTCGGTCTCTGCGTCCACGGTGCGGAGCGTGCCACCGGTGAAGACTGTGGCGGTGGCGTCGAGGGGGGACGCCTCGTGGTGAAACAGCTTGCGCATGGAGATCCTTCGAGATGGTGGTGTGGGTCACGTCCGACTGGGAGGGAAAATTACGCCCTGACCAGCGGCTGCGCAATACATCAAAGTTCCGGACCGAGCGGTCTACGGCGAATATGTTCAGCACGCCGAGCAAATTCGCACTGATTCGCAGAATCTGGTGATGTGTGCGATTCTTCTTCTCCGTCAAGAGTGCAGAAAGAAATCGAGAAATCTCGGGGCATCATGAGTATCGAACTGGATTCCAAGCTCATCGCGGAGTTGCAGTCGAATGGTCGCGCGACCTATCGGGAGCTCGCCGCGACCGTGGGCGCACCCCGCGCCGCGGTGTCCACGCGCGTGCAGACGCTGCTCGACACCGGCACGGTGAGCGTTGTTGCCGTCGCCCATCCCGAGTTGCTGGGCCTCAAGGCGATGGCTCACGTGTCCGTCGCCGTGTCGGGGCCGGTGGGTCCCGTGGCCGAGGCGCTCTGCGCGTCGGAGGCGGCCGTCTACATTTCCGCCGTGAGCGGGCAGTACAACATCATCGCCGAACTGCGCGTCCCCAGTCAGCAGGACCTCTACGACGCCATCGCCGCGATCCGTGCGGAACCCGGCGTCCGCACCGTCAACACGCTGTACTACGCCGATGTCATCAAGGGAATCTTCATGCCCAAGAGCGCATTACGTGCCGATGTTCGACTGGACGCGAAAGATGTCGCGCTCATCGAGTTGCTGGAGAGGAACGGGCGGATGCCGTTTCTGGAACTGGCCGAACGCACCGGGCTCTCGCCCAGTGCGGCGCGGAATCGAGTGAACCATCTGATCGACAGCACCGCGTTGCGCGTCGGAGCTGTCGTGAGGCGCCGCGGCGGCGGCAGAACCCTTGCCATGGGCATCGGCGTCAGCCTCGGATCGCGGGACCGGGAGGCGGGCGCGCAGATCGAGGCCCTGCCGGGTATCGAGTTCCTGGCGCGGACACTCGGCAGATTCGACTTGATCGGCACGGTCGCCGCTGATTCGTCGGGTGACCTCTACTCCCTCTCCGAGCACATCCGGACGATCGACGGTGTGATGGCCTTGGAGTCCTGGACGCACCTCGAGGTGTTCAAGGAGCACTACGCCCGCAGCCTCGACGTCCGCGGATAGGAGCGTCCCGGAAGTGAGCCACGTCGACCGGGCAACTGTGAGACGATCGGCCGATGCGCCTCGGGTTGCACGCACTCGGGATCGGTACCGGCGCTCGTCGCGCGGTGATCGACTCGGTCGCGGTTGCCGCCGAGAACAGCGGATTCGCCACGCTGTGGGCCGGCGAGCACGTCGTGATGGTGGACCGGTCGGAGTCGCGGTATCCCTACGCGGACGACGGCCGGATCGCGGTCCCCGCCGTCGCGGATTGGCTCGACCCGATGATCGGGCTGAGCTTCGCCGCCGCTGCCACCCACACGATCGGTGTCGCCACCGGTGTGTTGCTGCTGCCCGAACACAATCCCGTCCTCATGGCCAAGCAGGCGGCCACGTTGGATCTGATGAGTGGTGGCCGGCTGACGCTCGGCGTCGGCATCGGCTGGTCCAGGGAAGAATTCGCTGCGCTCGGCATTCCGTTCGAGGGCCGTGGCGAGCGCGCCGCCGAATACGTCGCGGCGATGCGCACGCTGTGGCGTGACGACATCGCGACGTTCGAGGGTGAGTTCGTCCGTGTCGACTCGGTGCGGGTCAATCCGAAACCCGTGCGCGATCGCCGGATTCCGGTCGTGCTCGGGGGCAACAGCGACGCCGCGCTCCGCCGGGTCGCGGCGTGGGGCGACGGCTGGTACGGGTTCAACCTGGACGGCGTCGACGCCGTCACCGAACGGATCCGGACGATCCACGCACTGTGCCGGGACGCGGGGCGCGACGTCGCGGAGTTGCGTCTCGCCGTCGCCCTGCGGGAAGTGGAGCCCTCCGACGTCGAGGCGCTGGCCGATGCGGGAGTCGACGAACTCGTCCTCGTCGAGTCGCCACCCGACGAACCCGTTGCGGCCGCCGACTGGGTGGCGTCTCTCGCGCGCCGATGGATGCCCGCTGTCGGCTGACCGTTCAGTTGCAGGCTTGACCGGCCTGTCCTGGGCCTTTGGAGTGAACACTTCCTGCAAGGTGCCGAGTTGTCCACAACGTACACTTCATGCACAGCCCAATTCGTTCGCCCACTTCGAGCGAATCTTCCTGGAATCCGGGGCGGGGACAGCGGTGCGAGAGGCGCGGGTGGTGTGGCGGGATCGGTTGGCGCGGTTCTCCGGTGGCGTGGATCGAGCGTTATCTGAGTTCCTAGCGCAGGTCAAGCCACATGGCGGCTCGTAGGCTTGGTCTTGGCGGGCTGGGCTGTTGGAGCGCATCGCGACTCCTGGGACTCCTGGCCCGCCGCCTGCTTGCGGCGCTCACGCATCCGCTGGTATCGGACGTTTTCGCGCCGCCGCGGGTCGATCTTGTAGCGCGCCGTGACGATCGCCCGGCCCTCGGCCTCGGTGATCGGCGTGCCGTCGACGTCCCGCAAGGCGTACGGCTGGCCGGCACGCATACAGGCGGCGATCCGGGTGACCAAATGGGTGGCCAGATGACAGATCGCAGACTCGTGGTGCCGGTCGCCGACCATCAACCGCTGGTACTTCGCCGCGAACTGGGGATCGACCCTGCGGGCCTGGTCGGCAGCGGTGCACAGCATCTCACGCAACAGCGGATCCCCGGCCTTGGTAATCGAGGACTCGACCTTGCTCACCCCGGACTGGCTGACCTTGGGAACCAGACCGGTGTACGCGCGGATCGCGGTCAGGGACGTGAACCGGTGCGGGTCGCCGATCCGTCCAGCGATGACCGCGCTAATCACCGCCCCCACGCCGGGAGCAGAGGCAACGATGCCGGCCGGGTCGGCGTCGGCGTAGAGGTTCGCGACTCGCTCGTCGATCTGCTTGATCTGACGGGTCAGGAACAGTGCCTGTTCGACTTCGTGGGCGATGTCCTCAGCGAGCTCGGCGAAGTCCATCCCGTCAGACCCGTCGCTGGTGCCCCACAGGGCGAGGGTCTCTCGGGTCGCGGTGATGAGCCCGGCGGCGTGATCGTCGCGCCACGCACCGCGGGACCGGGCGATCAGGAACCTGGTCAGCCGCGCTCGGCCTAACCGGATCACGGCATGCGGATCGGCATACCGGGCAAGGAACTCGAGCGCCGCGATTCCGTAGTTGGACCCGAGTACCGCGTACCACGCCGGCCCGAACAACTCGACCAACGCATCGAGCCGGGCATAGACCGCGACCCGGCGCTTGACCATCGTGGAGCGCTGCTTGACCAGTCGTCGCAGCGAGTCGGCGGGCCCCTGCCCGGAGTACTCCCGCAGGGCTTCAGGGTGCAGCAAGGGCAGTCGGGCGAGCAATTCGGAGTCGATCCGGTCGTTCTTGGTGTGCTTGGAGTAGTACTTACGCAGGTCGGCCGGCTGGGTGGTCGGGACCATCACCACGCATGCACCGTGGCGACGGAACCACTCCGCCAACACGATCCACGCGTTCCGGGTCGGCTCGACCACCACGGTCAGCTCGGCCGGATCGGGCAGGTCCAAGTCCTCCCACAACCGTTCCAGCTCGGCCAGCCGTGTCCA
>NZ_JBFUGT010000180.1:0-12916 GCF_056402775.1 Rhodococcus sp. P3_B8 | reverse complement strand
GTCCGATACGCCGTCATTGCCAATATCAGCCCTGTTCACCCCAAACTCCGTGTTGGCCTCGGCTCTTCACTCTCACTCGTGCAGCTTCTCCGCGGTATGCGCCGACTGTGACCAACGTCGGGGTCTCCCAGTCCGACATCCCAGTAACGAACGACCACTACTGCGGGACTGTGTGAGTCCCCGCAGAGAGCGCGGCTTGCGTGCGGGCGGGTCCTCATTAGGCGGTTTCCGGGAGGCCGAAATGCTGCGGGTTCGGCGTAGAGCCGTGTTGCGGTCACTGGATCACAGTCAAGCGCGGGTGCTCGACATCCCCCGGGACACTAATTCCGAATTTTCGTGCGGACTTCACAGCCTCCGTGTGCCGCGGTGTAGTTGCGTGGGTGATCCACCCCATGCGAGCAAACCGCGCGCTGCTCAGGCGCGCTGACGCTCCTCCCGCCGACTGGGACAACACCAGCACCGTCCCGTTGGCCCGTCTGGTGACGATCGTCATCCCAGGGCGCAAATCGGGACACCCTCAGAGGGATTCCTGGACGCGCGGAGGCGGCAAGTTTCGTCGCGACGCGTGGTCCGTAGAGCGTCTTGGTGACCTGCCTCTCGAGGCAGCGTTGGGCGTCGCGGGCAGTCTTGCTTCGTCGAACCACCGTTGGCGCTGACGGTCCTCTGTCGAGCGGTCGGGTGGCAGGAAGCCGACGAACCATCCCGCGGCGTTCTCCTATGGGCACGCTACGAACCCGTCGGTGCGGACACGAGCCGACGAACCATCCCGGGGTCCGGGGTAGCTGACAGCGTGTTATCACGGCGCCCGAGCCTCTCCTCGCGCATCCTCGATCAACTCACCGGGGTGATGTCGGTGGTTGATGCGGGGTCTTCGGGTGGGGTCGATGTGTGGTGGCGGGATCCATTCGGTTCGGCCCGCGTATGCGGAGTGATGGGGCGCGGACCTCGTCGCCCACCCGGCCGGACCGTCGTTGACCTGAGCGTGGCAGGCGTCGCAGACCAGGGCGAGACCCTCGATGTCGGTGTGTCCGCCCTTGTGCCAGTCGGTGACATGGTGCACCGCACACAGACTCGCCGGCGCCGAACACCCCGGCCGGGTGCAACCCCCGTCCGAGGAGATCAGGGCGAGCCGCTGATCGGCGCTGGCCAGACGACGCCGCCGCCCCAGGTGCAGTGGACGACCCGCATGGTCGAACAGCGCGAGCACCGGATGCGCCTCCTCGGCCAGCGCCAATGCGTCCGCGATGGGGAGCACCCCACCTGTGGCTGTCGTGGCCAGGCCCCCGACCGCCTGCTCCAACTGCTCGAGTGTCATCGTGACGATCACTGTGGCCGGTAGACCCCGGTGCCGGCCGAGCACCCCCGACTCGAGCAGCGCCCGGAACACTGCGCTGAAGGCGTCGTGATTGCGCTGCGCTGCGGTGCGGGTATCGCGGGCGGCCGCCGCCGCCAACAGGTCACGATCGATCGACGGGTCTTCGCCGTCACCGGCCGGTGAGTCGGGATCGTCCGGATTGTTCATTCCGGGCCGCGCCCATTTTGCGAGGATCGGATCGAGCATCGCCCGCGCGACGGGGTCGAGTTCACCGGAGATTCTCGACATCAGTTCGGTGTCCTGCCGGCCGATCGAGATGCCCCGTCGGCGTTTCCGGTCGCGGTCGTCGCCAAGGTTCCCGTCCGGATTCAGGTATGCCAGCAGCCGATGCCCCGCCTGCTCCACATCCTCCGGGGTTCCGCTCCTCGCCAACGTGGCCAGTACGGCCTCGGCGTCGGCCACCGCGTCGTTGTCGACGGCGTGGGGAATCTTGCGCATCACCTTCGCGATCGCCCGCACATGATCCGTGCCGATGTCACCGTCGCTCTGTGCCGCAGCGGTTTCCGGCAACACCGGTGGCATCGGAACGCCAGCGAGAGTGTGCCACACCCCGAGCTCGCGGGCGGCGGTGACGCGGGCGGACGCGTCCGCGCCCGAGATCCGGAGCACGTCGATCAGGAGTTTCTTCGGCGAGGTATACCCCAGACTCGCCGGGACCGAACGTTCCACGCTCTCCACGACCAATCGGTGTGAGACCGACTCCGCACGGCGAAGGCACTGCTCCATTCCGCGCATCACCTCGACGAGCTCGGAGTCCGACAACTCGGCCAGCCCGGCATCGAGCAGCTCGTCGACAGCGGCAGCGACATTCAACAGATGCTCCGCCACCCCGCTACCCACCGACCCCCCAGTCGAACTCATGTGCGAATAGTATCGCGGGGGTCCGACAAGTTTCGGACGCGAAACCCGACGGCCTTACCGCTTCGACACCGCGACATACACGAGCCGCTCAGAGCCGGCAGGCGCGTGGACATGCACCCCCGCCGGAGGACAAACAAAATTCAGTACGCCAGAACCGTTGCAAGCAAGACTCATAAAGAGATACCTGACGCTGGAAGCCAAGCCCACGATGCAACGTAGCTGTCGCCAGCGATCCTTTGGACACGCTTCCGACCGAGCCTCGCCACCGAACCGATCAGAGCCCGCGATCGCGCAGTGACTCGGACGGCGTCACGCCGTACTTGCGGCGGTAGGCGGCGGCGAATCTGCCGGTGTGCATGATCCCCCAGCGTGTCGCGACTTCGGAAACAGTTGCGCAGGAATCGCTTCCGGTGAGGTCTGCGTGGACACGCTCGAGGCGCACGTCGACGAGGTACTCCATCGGTGTCATGCCCACGTATTCTCGGAACCCCTGCTGCATGCGCCGGACGCTCACGCCGACGAGTTCGGCCATCTCCCCCGCGCTCCACGGGCGGGCCGGGTCCTGCTGGATCGCGTCGATGACCCGCTTGACGATGCGCGGCCGGATTCCCGCGGCACCCGTGTCGTCGTCCGGCATCGCGGTGAGCACGAGCGCCGTGGTCAATGCTCCACACAGTTGTTGCGACACCTGATCGCTGTGCAGGAGAACGCTGTCGCGCAACGCCTGGTCGGCGACGGAGCGGACGAACCTCAGCCAGTCGGCGCCGGCGCCGGTGCGTAGGTCGAGTTGCCGCGGCAACTCCTGCCCGGGCCGTGCGAGCACGCGGTCCATTTCGCGCTGCAGGTAGTCCCTGTCCACCTTGAACCCGATGATCTCGCAGGAACTGCTCCAGTTGGTGATGACGGTCCGGGTGTCGGGCGGGCAGATGGTGGCCAGCCCCGGTGTCGAGGTCACTTCCGTGCCGCCGGTGACGGAGACGATGCGGCCGGCCAGCGGGATGTTGATGCCGTAGGCACCGGGATGGTCGGACTCGATCGACACGGGCGCCCCGAAACCGATCCGGGCGAGCCTGGACGCGCCCATCTGGGAGGACTCCAGCGACGATCGCGCCGCGGTGTCCCGCGACAGCGGACGCAGCTCGTGAGGGAAGTACGCGTCCGCAACCACCTCGTGAACCTCGTCCCAGTCGGTGAAACCGGGACCTTCCAGCTCTCCTCGCATGCGTACGTCCAGACCTCTCACCTCGCGCCACGACCGCGCATGGGCAACTCCCGACCCTAGCATCGCCTGTGACTCACGTCACTGCAAGGGCGTCCGACACCTGTCCGGCAAACCCGTTTCGCGTTCCGGATCGCGCCTTCGCAATGCGGATCGACGGACTGTGACGCCCGTCATACGTTGTGCAGGTCCCTCATCGCGGGGGCTATCGCACGAATCGTGCAGAAAGGCGGTCAGGAGAAATGGACCAGCGCACTCTGCGTAACATTTTCGGCCAGTTCGCCAGTGGCGTCACCGTGATCACGTGCGCCAATGCCGCCGGCGAGCCGCACGGCGCGACCGTCACCGCCTTCACCGCCGTCTCGATCGAGCCGCGGCTGTGCCAGGTGACGTTGACCCGGAAATCGAAGGCATGCAGCTACCTCGGTGATGCACCGTTCGCGGTGAACATTCTGGCCGCCGATCAGCTCGACACGGCCATGCATTTCGCCGGCAAACCGCAACGGACGGAACCGGTGTGGGACTCCTCAGGCATCGCTCCCGCACTGTCCGGCAACGCGGCGACGCTCACGTGCTCGCCCTGGGCGTCCTACGACGGTGGTGACCACATCATCTTCATCGGCGAGATCGTCGATGCATCCGTCGACCAGACCAAGGACCCACTGCTGTTCTACCGCAGCACCTTCCACGATCTCGGTGCCGCGTCGGGCACCACGGCGTGGAACGGCTGCCTCGACGACCCCCACAGCGGATGGTTCGACGCCGCCGCGTCGTTCACACCACTCCACCTGCAGCTCGCCCAGGCTGCCTCGTAATCCTGACCGAAAGGGAACACCATGACCACCACCGAAGCTGCCGCCGATACCGACGTCGACCGCACGAAGGTCAATGTCGCCGCGGACTGTGAAGCGAACCGGACCGCCAACTTCGCCACCCGCCCGATGACCGGCGACGAGTACATCGAGTCGCTGCGTGACGACCGCGAGATCTACCTGCACGGCGAGCGTGTCAAGGATGTCACGACGCATCCGGCGTTCCGTAACCCGATCCGGATGACCGCCCGCCTCTACGACGCGATGCACACCGGCGAGCACGTCGACGCCCTGACCACCCCGACGGACACCGGCAGCGGGGGTGTGACGATGCCGTTCTTCCGGGCGCCGAAGAACTCCGACGATCTGCTGAAGGATCGTGACGCGATCGCCACCTGGGCGCGGATGACGTATGGGTGGATGGGCCGGAGCCCCGATTACAAGGCGTCGTTCCTCGGCACCCTGCACGCGAACAAGGAACTGTATTCACCGTTCCAGGACAACGCCGAACGCTGGTACAAGGAATCGCAGGAGAAGGTTCTGTACTGGAATCACGCGATCATCAACCCGCCGGTCGACCGCCAGCTCCCGCCCGACGAGGTGGGTGACGTGTTCATGAAGGTGGAGAAGGAAACCGACGCCGGCCTCATCGTCTCCGGTGCGAAGGTCGTGGCGACCGGGTCGGCGATCACCAATTACAACTTCATCGCCCACTACGGCCTGCCGATCAAGAAGAAGCAATTCGCGCTGATCTGCACCGTGCCGATGGACGCACCGGGGGTGAAGCTGATCTGCCGCACCTCCTACACCCAGCAGGCCGCGGTGATGGGCTCCCCGTTCGACTACCCGCTGTCGAGCCGGATGGACGAGAACGACACCATCTTCGTCTTCGACAAGGTGCTGGTGCCGTGGGAGAACGTGTTCATGTACGGCGACGTGGACAAGATCAACGCGTTCTTCCCGCAGTCCGGGTTCCTGCCCCGCTTCACCCTTCAGGGCTGCACCCGCTTGGCGGTGAAACTGGATTTCATCGCCGGGCTGTTGATGAAGGCCCTCGACGCCACCGGAGCGGGCGGCTTCCGCGGGGTGCAGACCCGCGTCGGTGAGGTCATCGGCTGGCGGAACCTGTTCTGGTCGTTGACCGAATCGATGGTCCGCGACCCGGAACCGTGGGTGGGTGACACCGTCATCCCGAAGCTCGAGTACGGACTGACGTACCGGATGTTCATGCAGCAGGGCTACCCGCGGATCAAGGAGATCATCGAACAGGACGTCGCGTCCGGGCTGATCTACCTGCCGTCCTCGTCCGCCGACTTCAAGAGCCCCGACGTCCGCCCGTACCTGGACAAGTACGTCCGCGGCTCGGAGGGCATGACCGCGGTCGAGCGCGTGAAGATCATGAAGGCGCTGTGGGATTCGATCGGCAGCGAGTTCGGTGGCCGCCACGAACTCTACGAGCGCAACTACGCCGGCAACCACGAGGGCGTGAAGGCGGAACTGCTGATGTTCGCCGAGAACCGGGGCACGGTCAGCTCGATGAAGGGTCTGGCCGAGCAGTGCCTGGCCGAGTACGACCTGGACGGGTGGACGGTGCCCGACCTGATCGGCAACGACGACGTGTCCTACTTCGGCCGCAGCTAACCGCGCAGACCAGGAGAAACCATGACCACCATCGACAGCCCCACCGCGGTCGGCTCCGGCAACGCCGCCACCGACAAGTTCAAGGGCGCAAGGTTCACCGCCGACACGTCCCCGGAACGCCTGTCCGCGATCGCCACCGAGGCGCTCGCCGGGCTGAGCGCCCTGATCCACAAGCACGCCGTCACCTACCCGGAGTACCGGGTCCTCAAGCAGTGGCTCATCGATGTCGGTGAGGGTGGCGAGTGGCCGCTGCTGCTCGACGTGTTCGTCGAGCACGACATCGAGGAGGTCAACTCCACCCGGTTCCGGGGCACCAAGGGCAGCATCGAGGGACCGTACTACGTGCCCGGCGCACCGGAACTGCCCGCGCGGTGCACCCTGCCGATGCGCGAGGAGGACCGGGCCCACCCCGCCCTCGTCCTCCGCGGCCGGGTCACCGACCTCGACGGGGCAGGCCTCGGCGGGGCGATCATCGAGTTGTGGCACGCCGACGACGAGGGTTACTACTCGCAGTTCGCCCCGCACCTGCCGGAATGGAACCTGCGTGGGACCATCGTCACCGACCCGGACGGGCGGTACGAAATCACCACCATCGAGCCTGCCCCGTACCAGATCCCGACCGACGGCCCGACCGGACAGTTCATCGAGGGGGCCGGCTGGCACCCGTGGCGTCCGGCGCACCTGCACCTGCGGGTGACGTCCCCGGGCAAGCAGCCGATCATCACCCAGCTGTACTTCGCCGGCGGCGACTGGATCGACGACGACGTCGCCACCGCAACCAAACCCGAACTCCTTCTCGACCCGCAGCTCGACGACGCCGGGCGTAAGGTTGTCAGCTACGACTTCGCGCTCGATCCCGCCGCGGACTGAGACACCCACCCTCCCCCGGGCGACGCGAAAGATCGTGTCGCCCGGGGGATCGACGTTTGTGGAGGAAACATCATGCCGAGCACATCACCGGCGCGKACGACAGAGTTCGTGCACACCGCGACGGCCGTGATCGAAGTGGTCGTCGAGGGCAGCGGTCCGTCGGTAATCCTGCTGCCTTCCCTCGGCCGCGAGTCATACGACTACGACGACGTCTCGGCGGGACTCGCGCAGAACGGTTTCCGGGTGTGCCGTCCCCAGCCGCGCGGCATCGGCCGGAGCACGGGACCGCTGGAGGACATCACGTTGCACGACCTGGCCGCCGACGTCGGAGCAGTGATCGAGGAACAGGACAACGGTGCGGCCGTCGTTCTCGGACATGCCTTCGGGCACTACGTCGCACGGATGCTCGCCGCCGACCGGCCCGACCTGGTGCGCGGGGTCGTCGTGGCTGCGGCGGGTGCCCGCAACTACCCAGCCGCGCTGACGGCGCTGGCGGTCAAATGCTCCGATTCCTCACTGCCCGAGGCAGAGCGGATCGGCTACCTGCAGGCCGGATTCTTCGCACCCGGCAACGATCCGGCCGAGTGGCTGACCGGCTGGTATCCGGAGGTGTCGAAGCGGCAACTCGCTGCCTCGGCCGCCACACCCAAGGACGAGTGGTGGGAGGTCGCGCACCAGCCGATCCTGGACCTGCAATCCGCTCTCGATCCGTTCCGTCCGCGCGAGACGGAGAACGAATTGCTTGATCGGTTCGGCGAGTTGGTCACCGTGACCGTCATCCCGAATGCGAGCCATGCGCTCATGCCGGAAGCGCCCGCACAGGTTGTGCGGGCGCTCACCGACTGGATTCGGGCTCTCGACAGCTGAGTGGTCAGACCCTCTCGAAGATCGCGGTCAGTCCCTGGCCACCGCCGATGCACATCGTCTCGAGGCCGTAACGGGCTCCGCGACGGTCCATCTCGCGCAGCAGTGTAGTCAGGATCCGCACCCCGGTCGCACCGACGGGATGCCCGAGCGAGATTCCCGAGCCGTTGACATTGGTGCGGTCGAAATCCTGTGCACCGAAATTCCATTCGCGCGTGACAGCCAGCGCCTGCGCCGCAAAGGCCTCGTTCAGTTCGATGAGGTCGATGTCGGTGAGCGTCAGCCCGGCGCGTTTCAGGGCCCGTTCGGTGGACGGCACCGGTCCGATACCCATCTCGGACGGCTCCACTCCCGCGACCGCCCAGGTGACCAGGCGTGCGAGGGGCCGGAGCCCCAAACGCTCCGCCTCCGCCCGGGTGGTGACTAGGCATGCTGCCGCACCGTCGTTCTGCCCACTGGCGTTGCCGGCGGTGACGGTCGCGTCGGGGTCGGTGCCGCCCATGATGGGCCGCAACCGAGCGAGCGACTCGATTGTCGTGTCGGCTCGGGGGTGCTCGTCCCGGTCGACGACCTGCGGATCGCCCTTGCGGACGGGAACTTCCACCGGAACGATCTCCTCGGCGAACTTGCCCGAGTCGATCGCGGCGACCGCCCGCCGGTGGGAACTCACTGCGAGTTCGTCCTGCTCGAGGCGGCTGATGTCGTACTTGCGGCGCAGGTTCTCCGCCGTCTCGAGCATGCCGCCCGGCACCGGATAATTGCGTCCGCCTGCGGTGACACGACCGCGGGCGAGCCGGTCGTGGAGCGCTGCCGGCGCACCGTTGGCTCCCCAGCGCATCGACTCGGTGTAGTACTCGGCGCGGCTCATCGATTCCACGCCGCCGGCGATCACCAGTTCGGCGATCCCCGTCTGCACCCGCATCGCCGCGTCGAGCACCGCCTGCAGACCGGATCCGCAACGACGGTCGAGTTGCTGACCGGGAACCGTCACCGGCATTCCCGCGTCCAGGGCCACGACGCGGCCGATGGCAGGCGCCTCACCGTTCGGGTAGCACTGACCGAAGATCACGTCGTCGACGCTGCCCGGATCGACCTTCKTCCGGGCGAGCAGTTCGGACACCACCCGAGCGCCGAGGTCGGCGGCGGGTACGTCCTTGAACTGACCGCCGTATCGGCCGACGGGGGTGCGCAGGGGCTCGCAGACGACGACATCGTCCGCCTGGGCATTCGTATTTTCAGGCACTGCGGAAATCCCTTTCGTGATCGGTCCAGCGCTGCGCCCATTCACGCAGTTCGACCGCTCGGATCTTGGCTCCGTTGCCGCCCACGGTGGTCGGCATTTCCTCGATCACGTGCACCGCGGCGGGAACCTTGAACGCCGCCAGCGACTCTGCGCACCATGCCTTGAGCTCGGCGGCGCCGGCCGACGCACCGTCGGTGGGGACGACGAACGCCACCGCCTCGGTGTATCCGCCGGAGCCGGTGATGCCCACGACCTTCGTCAGGTGGACGGCGTCGTGTTCGGCCAGGCGGTGCTCGATCTCGGCGGGGTCCACCAGGAATCCGCGTAGCCGGAGGACGTCCCCCATCCGGCACACGTACGTATAGCCGCCGTCGCCGGTCGCGACGGCCAGGTCGCCGCTGCGGAACCACCCGTCCCTCGTGAACGCCCGACCCGCCGCATCCGGATTGCCGAGGTAGGCGTCGACGACGTTCGGTCCGCGCACCTGGAGCTCGCCCTGCTCACCGTCCGGAAGGACGGAGTCGTCCAGCGGGTCGACGATGCGAACCTCGATGCCGGGTTCGACCGGACGCCCACCACCGTTCCAGCGCAGGGATTCCGGGTCCGCGGCATCCCACAGGAGCATCAGGGCGAACACCTCGGACGACCCGAAGACGCCCGTGGTGACGGCGTCGAATTCGTCGCGCACCCACGCGGCGACCTCGTGCGACCGGCCGAGGAAGTCGGCGATCCCGAGGCGTTTCAACGACGACAGGTCGGCGCGGTTACCCGCGTGCCACGTGTCGTGGAGCCGGGTGAAGAGATCGTCACCGCCGACGACGTGCGTCACCTTCGCCGATTCCATGCGGGCCAGCGTGGCCGCGGCGTCGAAGACGGGTTCCATCAGCAGCGTGCCGCCACCCGCGAGAGTGGCCAGAGCAGTGGAGTATCCGAATACCCCGGACACCGGCAGGACGCACAGGGTGACGTCGCCCGGTTCGACGCCGAGGACGACGGCGTCGGCTCGCGCGTGCCGTACCACCGCCGATTCGCGGTGGGCCGCGAGTTTGGGGACACCGGTGGATCCGGACGTCGTGAACGCGACTGCGAGCACGTCGTCCGGGTCAGCCCGCTCGCCGGCAGCCGTGACGGTTGCCCTGTCGGGTGTCTCCGGCACCTGGACGGTTCCGGTGTCCGCGCTGCCCGCTGTCCAGGCACCGCCGCCGAGGTCGAATCGCGCCAGGTCGGGAGCGGCGCTTTCCGTTCGAGGTCCGCACACGACGGCAACAGCCGGTGCCGGGAGGTCGAGGGAGTGCTGTGCCTCTTCGAGTCGGCCGAACAGGTCGAGACCGTGGAAGTGGTCGGCCACGGCCACCACCGCAGGTCGCGCCGAGGTGAGGATGTGTGCGATTTCGTGCGTGTTGTAGCGGGTGTTGACGCCGATGACGTGTGCACCCACAGCGGACGCGGCGAGTTGCCACACGATCGCGTCCGACCAGTTCGGCAGCAGGACGGCCACACACTGACCGCGCCGGACGCCGACGCGCAGGAGTTCCGACTTCAGGGCGTCGACGCGGGCTCGCAGTTCGGTGCGGCTGGTGACGACCGGCTCGCCGTCGACGGCGTCGAGGGTTGCGGCGGCACCCGGGTCGGCGGTCACGAGTTCGTCGAGCAGCGAGGCGAGTGTGTCACGACGCGTCGCCGTGTCGTGCGCCGTCACGAGAGCACCACCGCCGCACGCAGTTCGGTCAACCAGTCGTCCGCCATCGAGGCGAAGTCGTCGATCTCCTCCATGGGGTAGTGGCCGATGCCCTCGAGCAGGGTGAAGGACGCAAGTCCGGGACGGGCGGCGTCGAGCGCCGACACGGTCTGCTCGACACGTCCGGCTTCGATCCACGGGTCCTGCGCGCCGGCGACGAGCCTGAGAGGACAGGTGATCTCGGCGATCCGGTCGCGCACGTCGTGCGTCCCCCAGCCGATCAGGTCGGACGACGAGATCTCCGGGTCCTCACGCTTGTGCATCGTGGCGATCAGGTGCGCCTTCGCCTCGGGCACGGAATGTCCGACGGAGGCGAGCGTGCCCAGGTAGGTGCGGTCGGCGCGGCTGGGCCMGGCGACATCCTCGAGTTCGCGGCGCAACCCTCCCACGTTGACGCGGCCGGGACCGGCCTCCGCTGCCATCGCAATCGCTCCGGCCAGCGGCCTCGACGACCGCGTGGCGAGTTCGAGTGTCAGTTTGCCACCGATGGAACACCCGACGACGAAGGGGCGTTCGACGGCGAGCGCATCGAGAACCTTCCCGAGCCAGTCTCCGAAGGCGACGATGCTGGTGACGGGACCGTCGACCGCGGGCTCGGAACGTCCGTGCCCCGGAAGGTCGGGGACGATCACCCGGTAGCCCCGGCCTGCCAGTTCGGACGCGACGTGCCGCCACTGGACTCCGCTCTGGCCTGCGGTGTGCAGGCACAGAACGGTGGGCGCCTCGGTGGCCGGCTGATTGTCGGGGGTGATGATCTCGACGAAGCCGAGCGCTCCGTCGATCTCCAGGTATCGGGCCTCGATCATGGCCGGGCCTCCCTTCCGCACGTGAGTGGCAAAGTGTGCCCCGACACGCTTTGCCACTCACGTGYGGCGCTGCGGGCATGGGCGATGATGATGTCGAGTGGTTTGGTGAGGCGCAGGTACTCGTACCCCACACCGCTGGACGAGAATTCACCGCTGATGGCGCGGCGCATGAAATCGTTCCGTTCGGCGAACACCAGGTCGACCCAGGTGACGGCCGGGGCGATGAGCGTGAACGTTGCCCCACCCGGGACGCGGCGGGCGACGTCGATGATCGTGCCGCGGTAGATCCGCAGCTGCAGTTCGCGGGCCCGGCCCGAGGAGTCGGTGCACCGCAGACCCACGGTACCGTCCCACGTCGACAACGAGGACGCGAAGGCGGTATCGGCGGAAAGGGATTCGCGGAGACACTCTCCCCAGGCGGGTGTGCAGAARTCGACAGCGGGATCGAATCGCACGTCGGACGGTTCGGGCGAACGCCACGTCTCGATTCCCTCCTCGCGAATCGACCCGGCCTCGTCGACGAGCCGCACGTGGCGATCGAACACGGCTCCGGTCTCGGACTGTCCGACGCGCGTCACGACGGACTYGACGTGGACGACGTCGGCACCCGTTACCGTGGACTGCGAATTCCATTGCAGTCCGGTGCGTGTGGCACCGGACGTCGTCGCCGGAGCGAGTACTCCCGCTACGACGATTCCCGTCAACGACGCCTCCGGCAGCGACAGTCCGAGTTCGGAGACGCGCCGGGCGTCGCTCACAGTGCGATCGCCGACGGCGATACTTGTGGTGAGTGTGCTCATTCGCCCGCCCTCCCCAGCAGTTCGTCGGAGATGATCCGCATCTGGATCTCGCTGGTGCCCTCGAAGATCTTCGTCAACCGCGCATCCCGCCAATGCCGCTCGACCTGGAAGTCGGTGGTGTACCCGGCGCCGCCATGAATCTGCACCGCCTCACTCGTCACCCGCTCCGCCATCTCCGTGGCCACCAACTTGCACATCGACGCCTCCAGCGAACACCGACGGCCGGTGTCGATATCGGTGGCCACCGAATACATCAACTGCCGGGCCGCCTCGATGTCGGCGGCCATCGTCGCAATCTTGAACCGCAGATGCTGAAAATCGGCCAACTCGTGCCCGAACTGCCGGCGGGTGTGCAGATACGCGATCGAATCCTCCAACGCACCCCGCGCCAGACCGATCGCCCGGGCCGCGGTATGCGCCCGCCCCACCTCCAGACCGGACACCGCCAGGTAGAAACCCTTGCCCTCCGCACCGAGCATCGCCGTGGCCGGCACCCGAAAATCGTTGAACGAGAGCTCCCACGTGCTCCACCCGAAATACCCGATCTTGCGGATCTTCGTCCCACTGATCCCCTCCGGGAACCCGCCGCGCTGCTTGTCGATCAGGAACGCGCTGATCCCCCGGTGCGGTTTCGCCGGGTCCTTGTGCGGATCGGTGCGCGCGAACAGCACCAGGTAGTCGGCCTCG
>NZ_JBFUGT010000179.1:0-12980 GCF_056402775.1 Rhodococcus sp. P3_B8 | reverse complement strand
CGCTTGAAGTCGGCGACGTCCATTTCCTCGATCGTGTCGAAGCGCAGTATTCCGGCGTTGTTGACCAGGATGTCGAGTGCCCCGAAGTCGGTGGTGGCGCGTTCGACGATCTCGGCCCAGCCGGCCTCGCTGGTGACATTGTGCGGGACGAACGTGCAGTGTGTGCCCAGTTCCTTCTGGAGCACCCGACCTTCCTCTTCGAGGACGTCGCCGAATACGACGTTGGCTCCCTCCTGCACGAACCGTCGCACGTGTGAGGCGCCCATTCCTCTGGCGCCTCCGGTGATCACGGCAACCTTGTTCTCGAGTCGTCCCATTTTCTGGTCTCCTGACTGTCCGATGATTGTGGTGAGTAACGATGTGTCGTCTGATGTTTGCGCGCGCGTTGGGGCGTGGTCGTGTGTGATCCACTCCGTCCAGCCCGCCAAAGGCGGTGTCCGGGAGAGTCGCCGGATCGACGCGCAATGGGTCCAGTCGTCGTCGCGGGCGTCACGCCGAAGTGTCTCCCGCTAGCTGCGTTCGACGAGGACGCAGCGTGCGCCGGTAAAGATGGTGGGCATGCATTTGTTGCAGTGGATGCACAGTGATCGTGTCTGCGCGTTGCGCGCTATGCGGTTGACCAGGTCTGGTTCGCGTAGCAGTGCCCGGGCCATCGCCACGAATTCGAATCCCTCTGCCATTGCGGTATCCATGCCGGCCCGATCGGTGATCCCGCCCAGCAGGACCAGTGGCAGTGTCACGGCCGCGCGGATCTGCCGGGCGTGCTCGAGCATGAACAGGTCCTGGTACGGGTAGGAGTGGAGCATCTGCTTGCCGATCAGTTGCACTCCGAGCCGTATCGGTTGCGGCATGGCGGCCGCGAACTCGCGGATCGGGGCGTCGCCCTTGAACAGGTACATCGGGTTGAGCAGCGAGCTGCCCATGGTCAGTTCCAGCGCATCGACGCTGCCGTCGGCCTCGAGCCACTGCGCCACCTGAATGGCCTCGTCGATCCAGAATCCGCCGGGGACGCCGTCGTCCATGTTGAGCTTGGCGAGGATCGCGACCTTCGCGCCCACCGCGGCGCGCACGGTGCGCGCGGTCTCGAGCACCACCCGGGCGCGGTTCTCCAGCGACCCACCGTAGGAGTCCTTGCGGTGGTTGAGTTTTGGGCTCAGGAACGAGCTGGCGAAATAGTTGTGGCCGAAGTGGATCTCGACGGCGTCGAATCCTGATTCTACCGCGAGCCGCGCGGCGGCGCCGTGCGCGTTGGTGATCCGGGTGATGTCGTTGACGGTGGCGCTGCGGATCATCCGCATGCTCAACGGGTTGAAGGAGCGGGACGGGGCGAGTGCCGGGAAGCCGGTGGACTTCTGATTCGCGACCGGTCCCGCGTGCCCGAGTTGGGCGGAGGCCGCGGCGCCCTCGGCGTGGATGGCATCGGTGAGCCGGCGCAGCCCGGGCACCGCGTCGGGCCGCATCCATAGCTGCCCGTACTCGGTGCGCCCCTCCGGCGCGACCGCGCAGTACGCGACCGTCGACATTCCCACCCCGCCCGCGCTCGGACGCCGATGGAACTCGATGAGTTCGTCGGTGACGAGGGCGTTCGGGGTCTTGCCCTCGAACGTCGCCGATTTGATGATCCGGTTGCGTAGGGTCAGTGGGCCGAGTGTGGCGGGGGCGAGGATGTCGGGAGCAGTGGTCACCGGTGTGCCCTTTCGTGGAGAAGTGCGAGAAATTCCGGCCTGCCCCTCGACCGGAGCAGGTGTTCGTCGATGGCCGGACATATGTCGGCCACGCGGGGTTTGGCTTGGAGCCCTTCCGCGATGTCGAGATCGGCGCCGGCCGGTTCGTGGTGGCGACGGTGTCCGAAGATAGTTTCGGCCACCGCACCGGCGATCACTCCGGACGGAGGAGGTCAGCTTTACCTGACATCCGGATCTCCCTTCGCTGCGAGCTGCATTCGTGGCGGGTCGGCACGTGTTGGCCACATGGGCTGTCCGGCGGCGGTCATCGACTGTGCCGCGGGCGCGGTTCCGTCCGGGTGGTGTTCACCGCTTGCGATCGGGTGTGGCCCCGATCACGTCGGTGTGTGTACACTGTACACATCGTGGTTGGTTGTGTCACTACTCGCCGGAGAAGATTGCAGACGATGAAGAAGCCGCTGACAAGAGATCGAATTGCGCAGGCTGGCATTGCGATTGCCGATGCGGAGGGGATCGGTGCGGTGTCGATGCGTCGGGTCGCGGCCGCCCTCGCGGTCTCCACCATGGCGTCATATCGCCATGTCAAGGACCGCGACGACCTCGTGGTGGCGATGGTCGACGCCATCACAGGACAGACTCAGATGCCCACCGGCCCCGAGGCGACCTGGCGGGAGATGACCAGAACCATGGCGCTGGCCGATTGGCACGCCTTCGCGCAACACCCCTGGTTGATCGAGGTGTGGTCGACTACCCGCCGGCGGATGGACATGGCCTCCCTCGACCAGCTCGAGCTGGTCCTGGAAAGCCTGGAACGAGCAGGAATGGGCCGGACCGCGGGCTCTACCGTCATCTTCGGTGTCGCGGGCCTGACCCTCGGGATGGCGGCACTGATGATCGAAGACCCGGCGATCGAGGTCGCCTCGGGCATGGAGCTCAGCGAGTGGCGACGCCAGGTGGGATCGGACTTGGGCGATCACCTCCGCGAGACCCACGGGCGGGCCACCCGATTCATGTCGGACCTGCACGAACACGCCGGATACGCCACCTTCGTCGAGGTGCTGGAGAGCTTTCTGGACGGTGTCGCGGCCCGCCACGGCGTGGCGTTCAAAGCCTGACCGAGTCGGTGACCGGAACCGGCGCAGCGCCGTCCCGATCGAGTACGACCACAGATGCACCACTGCAACGTGTCCCAAGCCGAAGGGGAGCCCGAGTATGCACGCAGGAGAACCCTCGGAGACGGGTCTGGCCGTCTCCACCCTCGACCGGGTGTCCTTGATCCTCGACAGCTTCCGCAGCGCACCGCGCCTGACGCTGACCGCATTGTCTCGCCGCACCGGAATCCCGCGAACGAGTACGCATCGGATGCTCGAACAACTGGTGCGAATGGGTTGGATCTGCCGCAGCGGCGTCGAGTACGAACTCGGCGGAAAGCTGGTCGAGATGGGCATGCTCGCCCTGTACCAGAACAAGTTCGAGTACGTGGTGGAGCCGCTGCTGAGCGAGTTGCACCGCGTCACGGGGCATGTCGTGCATCTCGGTGTCCTCGACGGCAACAATGTGCTCTATCTCCAGAAGATCGCCGACCGGGCTGGCCCGGACCTCCAGACGCGGATCGGAGGGCGTATTCCCGCACGGTCGTCGACGATCGGGAAGGCACTACTCGCAGCCACGCCCCGACGAGAACAGGTGGATGCCGGCGTTCATGCGGAATCAGACAGCGGTCGGCAACACGGTGTTGCCTTCGGAACGTGCACCCCCGGGCTCAATTGCATTGGGGTGCGCATCGGTTCGATGGGCGGAGCGGAGGTGGGATTGTCCGTCAGCGGGCCGACGGGGCAGGTGACATTCGAGCGGCAGCAGGTTGCACCTGTGCAGCTCGCCGCTGCGGCCATCGCGCAGTACTTCGATCTGACCGGCTCGATCCGCCGTCACCTCGACCCCGGATTGCGGCAGCGCGACGGGTCCGGCTATGTCGGCGACCGGTCGACCTGGCGATAGTCCGCTCATCGGAAGCGGGAGTTGCCCGCACGGCAAACCGTTGACACGGTGTGGCGACGCCATCGGATCTGCTGGCACGCCAAGGAAATTAGAGCACACCTGTGCAGCACCTCAACGCTGTGCGTATGACACCAAGTGAAAGGAAACCCACATGGGGAACGTGATACCCCCGGTTCGCTCCCACCGAGGACTGATACGCCGGAAGGTGGTTGCCTTCAAGCACTTCGCGGTCATCGGTGTGATCGGCACCGTCGCCGTGGCGAGCGTGGCGTGCAGCGCTGTCGGCGTTGCCCACGCCGAGCCGACGGGCGGCTCGTCTGATTGGCCAGCCGGCTCGCCGTCAGAATGGTTGAATGGGCTGTTGTCGGACTTGCCGGGCGGCTCGTCCAGCGGCTCGTCCACCGGGCACGGACAGAGTGTGCTGGCCACCGATGGTCAACGCAAACTCGAAGCGCTCGCCCGGCAGATTCTCGGAACCGAGGTCGTCCGGGACCAGATCAGCCAGGTTCGGGCGCTCTACGCCGCCGACCCCCGGGGCTCGACACCGGCGGGGAAGGCCACCATCGACCGTGCGGCGAATTCGATTGCAGCGGCCGCGGTCCAGTACGGGCTCAGCGAAAACCCGGACGATCCGGTTCTGATGTGGGCGATCACCGCACCGCACGAGTTCTCGGGCCTGAGCATGCCCCGCTCCGGGTACGGTATCGAGAACCCGGACAATGTCTACCGGCAAGCGACCGTCGCGGGGGACGCGTCCTATGAGATCCGAGGCAAAATCACCGCGCCCGGACCTGTCGAGCTGCATTTCGAGCTGCGGGACGCGGTTCCCGGGACAACGGTCCTCAACAACGAGGCCGGCAAGACGATCGGAGCCTTGAGCAGCGACCAGATCACGGTAGGAGCCGACGGCTCGTTCGTCGTCACCGTCGACTCCAAGCCTGCGGACGGGCGCCGGAACCATCTGCCCATCCCGGCAGAGACAACGTCGTTCCTCGTCGTGCGTGACCTGCTCAACGACTGGTCGCGGGAGAACCCGGTCCAGCTGGACATCACGCGGGTGTCCGGACCCCCGATAGCCGCACCGAAGAGCGTCGACCAACTAGCGGAGCGCTCGGCTGAGATCCTGTCGAAGATGGCCCCCTTCTGGCTGTCCTACTTCAACCAGTACCTCTACGCGGCGGCACCGGCGAACGTGTTCAGCCCCGTGCGTGCAAGGCCCGGCGGCCGAGGCCTGTCGACCAACGGATGGTTCGACCTTGCCGACGATCAGGCTCTTGTTGCGACCGTGGACCCCGTCGGCGCCAAGTCGCTGGGAATCCAGATCACGGACCCCTGGGGAGTGGCATACGAGTACCGCGACCACACCAGCAGCCTCAACACCACCCAGTCCAAGCCGAACCCCGACGGAACCTACACCTTCGTCATCTCGAAGAACGACCCCGGTGTATTCAACTGGCTCGACCCCGAGGGACACGGATCGGGGATGCTCGCGGTCCGCTGGCAGGCCATGACCGGCACACCCACACTGGAATCGGCCGTCCGCGAGGTGAAGGTCGTGAAGGCAGACCAACTACGGCAAGCCCTTTCTCCCGCAACCATCTTCGTGAACCCAGGCGAAAGAGCCGCGCAACAACGCGAGCGGGCCGCGAACTTCGATCGTCGAATGACCGGATAAGACCAAGACGGCCGGGCCCAGACGCCGTCCCGGAATCCACGCCGCCGAGAAACCGACAGGCCCGAGGAGCGGACATCGACAATCCCGCTCCTCGGGCCCGCGGCATGAAAGGCCTGATCCCGACTCCGGCGCGCACTGTAGCAGCGCCTTTCTTGCCGGCCACACCCCGATCAGTGAAAGGTGGCAGCCCATGCCTGCAGGGGTACGCGCGCTGTTCGCGCAGCGTGGTCTGGGCGGGTTCCTCACCGCAGGTGCTCCAGGAAGTGGAGCATCGCGGCATTGACCTGTTCAGGGTCCTGCATCTGGACGAAATGGCCGGCGCCGGGAATCAGATGGGTGGACCGTAGGCCCGGAACCTGTTGGGCCATGGCGCCGAGTGGATCGGGTCCCATCATCGAGAGCACCGGATCCCGTTGCCCGGCGATGAACACCGACGGAGTTTCGATCGGGGTGTCTGCGGTGGCAGCGTTCTGCTCCCACACCAGATCGAGGGCGCGATACCAATTCAGCCCGGCAGTGAACCCGGTACGGGTGAATTCTGCCACGTAGTGCTCGAACTCTTCTGCGCTGAGCCATGACCACGGCGGTGTCGGGGCGTGGGGGAGGACGTCGAGGTAGCCGTTTCCCTCCGAGGGGTGCTCCCAGCACTGCAGATAGCGGTCGGTGTCGCTCAGCGCCCACAGCAGGCGGGCGAGAAAATCCCGGGGGCGGGCGGCCAGTTCCTGGTCGGCCCGCCCCGGCTGCTGGAAATAGTGCATGTGCAGGAAGTGCTCGCGGGCCAGCGCTGCGGATGCGGCGCTGGGGCGGATCGGGGAGCGGGGCGCCAGGGGGACGCTGAACTGCATCAGACCCGCGACGCGGTCGGGTGCCCACCGCGCCAGGTCCCACACCAGGTTCGCGCCGAAGTCGTGGCCGGCGAAGACAGCCCGGTCGAGTCCGAGTTCGTCGAGCAGGCCGATAAGGTCGGCGACGGTGCTGGCACGGTCGTAGGCGGCGGGGTCGGTGGGGCGGTCGGAGCGGCCGTACCCGCGCATGTCGGGAGCGATGGCACGCCAACCGGCGCCCGCGAGCGCGGGCAGCTGGTGTCGCCAGAAGAAGGACAGCCCGGGGAAGCCGTGGCAGAGCACCACCGGAGGGCCCGAGCCCTGTTCGGTGATGAACATGTCGATGCCATTGACACCCAGAAGTGCTGTTGTGCTGAATAATTCAGCCATAGTGATTGACCTTACGGTGGGTTCGGTTTCAGTTCAATCGCGAGTAATGGTGCTGCTCCACAATCTTCGGTGCTGCTGACGGCGGTACGGCCACGGTGGGTGCGTAGCAGGCAATCCGGCATCGACTCGAGGTGCGCGCTCCGGGGTTCAGTCCTGATGGGCGGACGTGAACACGGGTCAGATGATCTGGCTCTCTGGCGGTGGTGCATGGTCCGGCCCACGCATCGAGATCGGCTGGGTGTGGCCGGTCTGTGCTCAGGGCGGGGCGTGCAGGGTCGGGCCTCTTTCCTTGCTGGTCAAAGCGAAACGTTTGTCTGAACGCCCTTTCCGATGATGCGGATTGACGTGAAGCCGGGGAGTGTATGCACGCAACGTCGGTGTGGCCGGTGTCACCAGATCGGTTTCCCGACAGGCAGTGGCGATCGGGTTCACACGGCGTTGCCGGAGTACCGGTTCGAGGGAGACCAAGAGTTCGACGGCCGGCTCGGATGTAGCTGCTACCCAGCGGGGCGACGGTGTCTGCGCGGCTAATGCAGGACACTCTCGTGCCGGTCCCGGTCGAACGCGGGGAGCGGGCCGCCACGGCGCAGGGTGGTGGCGAGTCCCGGGTCGGCCAGGTGCAGACGGCCGATCGCGATCAGGTCGAACTCGTCCGCCGCCAAGCGCCGCTCGAGCTCGCCGATGTTGTCGACCGTGGGGGCGGCTCCCCGGGTGCGGCTCTCGCGGAGAGAGGTGCCGATGCCGACGCTGCCCACCGCCATGGTGGTGATGCCGGTGAGCTTCTTCGCCCAGCCGGCCAGCGACAGGTCGCTGCCCTCGAATGCGGGGAGGTCGAAGCGGCGGATGCTGGCGTCGAGCACGTCCACACCGGCCTCGACCAGCGCGCCGAGGATCACGCCAAGCTCCTCGGGTGTCTCGGCGATCCGAGCGGTGTAGTCCTGCTGCTTGTGCTGGGAGAACCGGTAGACAATCGGGGTGGCCGCGCCGACCTCGGCGCGAATGGCCTTGACGACCTCGGCGGGGAACCGGGTGCGGCGCGTGAGGTCGCCGCCCCATTCGTCGCCGCGCTGGTTGGTGCCCGCCCACAGGAACGAGTCCAGCAGGTAGCCGTGACCGCCGTGGATGGCGATCCCGTCGAACCCGGCCTCCAACGCGGTGGCCGCGGCGCGGGCGTAGGCGTCGAGAACCATGGCGATGTCGTGGTCGGTCATCGGGTCGGTGGGAACCTGCGCTCGGGCGATGTAGTCGTCGCTATATGAGGTGATGCCGGGTGTGCCCCATACCCCGGAGGGGCGCATAGACCCCAGCGCCGGATCGACCGCGCTCATTGCACCCCACAGGGGCCCGACATGCCACAGCTGCGGGATGATCCGTCCGCCCGCCCCATGTACCGCGTCCACCACTGCCCGCCAACCGCCGACTGCGGGATCGCCGCGCAGCCGCGGGACATCCGGGTGGTCCACGGCGGTGGGATGGTCGATCGCGACGCCTTCGGTGACGATCAGTCCGGTGCCGCCCTCCGCGCGGCGGCGGTAATAGTCGGCGACGTCGGGTCCCGGGACCCCGCCCGGGGAGTGTGTCCGGGTCATCGGGGACATGACGATGCGGTTCTCGAGCGTGAGTGAGCGAACCTGCAGCGGGCGGAAGAGGGGCGAGGAATCGGTCGCACCTGTGCGAAAAGTAGTGGACATCAACGCGCTTTCAGGTTCAGGGGGGTGGCAGCGGGGCGGCGTCGGACTGGTGGTCGCACAGATAGCCGAGGAACCGCGTCAGTACGGTCCAACGACTCGACAAGGCTGCCGCCCCGCAACCGTGGTCGCAGTCATGGCGGGATAACAAGTGGCCCTTCCGTTGAGCGGAATTGCGACCACTGAGTGGGTCAAAGAATCGCCACGCCCCGCTCGCGATGGGAAATCTGGGTGGCGGCCCAAAGGTGGCGCAGTGAACTGATCGGAAGGAATGAGCGATGAGCTCCGCACCCACACCGCCGGACCAGGTCCGGATCATCGATGCCGGCAGCAACCCGACCCGCTTCGCCCGCGGGTGGCACTGCCTCGGTGTGATGGCCCCCTACCAGGACGGGCAACCGCACGAGGTCAAGGCCTTCGGAACGACACTGGTGGTGTTCCAATCCGAATCCGACGGTAAACTCAACGTTCTCGATGCCTTCTGTCGGCACATGGGCGGCAACCTCTCACGGGGCACCGTCAAGGGCGATTCGATTGCGTGCCCGTTCCACGACTGGCGATGGGGCGGGAACGGCAGGTGCACCGACATCCCCTACGCGCGGCGAGTACCTCCGCTGGCCCGTACCCGCGGGTGGACCACACTCGAACGCAACGGACTGCTCTACGTCTGGCACGACCCACAGGGCAACCCGCCGCCGGCCGACGTCACGATCCCACACATCGAGGGTTACGGAACCGGCGAGTGGACCGAATGGAGCTGGAACTCGATCCTCATCGAGGGGAGCAATTGCCGCGAGGTGATCGACAACCTCGTGGACATGGCGCACTTCTTCTACGTCCACTACACCATGCCCACCTACTTCAAGAACGTCTTCGAAGGACATATCGGATACCAGTACATGGGCAGCGTGCCGCGTCAGGACGTGCAGGTGGGTACGGCCTACGACGGCGATACCCAACTGGAGTCGTGGGCCGCGTACTACGGTCCCTCCTTCATGATGAACGGGCAAGAATTGATGGTCGACGGCCACAAGACCGAGGGCATGCTCATCAACTGCCACTACCCCGTCACCCCCGATTCATTCGTGCTGCAATACGGGGCGCTCGTGAAGAAGGCACCCGGGGTCTCCCACGAGATCGCCGAGCAGACCGCCGCACTGTTCGCGGACAGTCTTCAGACGGTATTCCTCCAGGACGTGCCGATCTGGAAGAGCAAGACGCGCATCGATAATCCGCTGCTGTGCGAAGAAGACGGCCCCGTCTACCAGTTGCGCCGCTGGTACCAGCAGTTCTACGTCGACGTCGAGGACATCACCCCCGACATGACCACTCGCTATGAATTCGAGGTCGACGTCTCTCGTGCCGCGACGTCCTGGAAGGCCGAAGTCGCCGACAACATCGCGAACGGGCGGAAGTTCACGGCAGTCCCAGCCGGACAGCAATAGTCGGCGATTCCGTTCGATATCGCGAAGCGGCTGTCGCGCAGCAACCGAACCCGCACAACCAAACAAGGATCACTCGTGTGGAGTGGGGGACAATCGTCCAATCCGGCAACGAGGACTTGTATGTGTTGCCGGTGTTGGTGGCCGCTGACGTGGTCCCAGACACGACTGGCGCGACGGGCATTCGACAAGTGCCAGACGTGGACGAGGACATGCTGTTCCGGGAAGATCGCGCGGTGAACAATCATCGGATCATGTTGATTGCCGAAGCGATGGGTCCGGCCGCCGGTGGAAGATTGTCCTTCAGCGCTTCGGCGGACGATCCTACAGGCGCCGCGGCCACACTCGCTCTGAGAATGGCGCCGGCAGGCCGATCGAGAAGGTGAAGTGCCCGCATCAGGGGTGGGCAGCGGCGGACTGGTGTTTCGCTCCGGCCAGTCTCGTTCGTGGCGGTCCGGGAGCCTTCCTTGATCACCCAACGGCTCCCGTCGACACCGCACCAGCTCGGCCGGTGCGGTGTCGACGGATGCACAGCAGATGTACGCGCAGCAGGTGTAGTGGCGATCTCGCCCGCCAGGGTGTCCTCGTCCGGATCCGCCACCGGATACCATCGATGAGCTACCGTTTGGTCCACTTCGGCGGGCGGCCCGCCTTCTTGCCGCGAGGCAGCAGAGGAATCAACCGCGCAATCGGCTTCGCAGCCGCCCCCGGGTTCTCGACACTCGACATGCGCGACTGGTCCTCGCCGCAGCGCCCCCGTATTCGTCGACGTACCCGTGATCGGGTGGCCACCATTGCGCGTGACGGCCCTGTGGGCGCTGCCGGGGATCGCCCAGACGAAGGCGACGAAGCTGATCGCCCGCAAACGTCCCCGGCTGTATCCGATCTGGGGTGCGTCCAGCAGAACACGAGAGGAGTGGCTATGAGTTCGAGGTAGTCGATCTTGTCGTGTTCGTAAGCTCGTCGTCGCTTGCCGGTGTAAGTCCGGTCCGGGTAGCTGCCAGGAGGCCCGGTAGCAGACTGGCGGCTCGGTCTGGAAACGGGTCGGGTCGGAGCCCAGTGTCGAAAGCCCTGTAATAGGGGGAGCGAAGATGCGGTCCGTAGCATGAAGCGAAACCTGCGGCGTCGTTAGGGTATCCCGCCCGCCTTTGGGTGGGAAAGAGGGAGTGCCGAGCCCGCTCCATCAGGGTGAAGGCCACGGAAGGTGCCCAAGACCTGGAAATGCAGGCACCGAAGGACTCCTCGGCGTATGGGGTGCGGAACGTATCGATAGTGGCGGCGGGAACTGGAGAGGCCCTCCCCGGCCCGGGAACCTGCGGATTGGTGTTCCTCGGAGCAGCGTGCCCTATAACCGGTAATCCGGGAAGTGGGTGGCGTGCCGGGTGGGCGTCGGAGGCGGCCATAGTACTGCTTGAGCCGAGCGGACAACATAACCGCCGGTGAGGGAAGGGCCGCTGCTTCGTCGATGTGTATTGCTGTTTTGGAGGGGCTCGGTGAGTGTCCAGGTGACTAGTTCCGCCGCTGCGGGATCTTCTCCCGCAGATCCGGTTCGTGCCTTGCAGCATGCGCTGTACCGGGCGGCCAAGGCCGATCCCGGGCGACGGTTTCATGCGCTATGGGACAAGGTCTGTCGCAGAGACGTCCTATGGCGTGGGTGGGTTGCGGTGCGCGCGAACGAGGGCGCACCGGGTATCGACAGGGTCACCCTGGTCGAGGTCGAGGAGTACGGCGTGGTCCGTCTGCTCGACGAGTTGGCCGACGAATTGAGGCAGGGACGGTACCGGCCGCTTCCGGCCCGGCGGGTGTTCATCCCGAAACCGGGTGTGGAAGGCGAGTCGAGGCCGTTGTCGATTCCCTCGGTTCGTGACCGGATCGTGCAAGCCGCGGTGAAGATTGTGCTGGAGCCGGTGTTCGAGGCGGACATGTTGCCGTGCTCGTTCGGGTTCCGGCCGAAACGTGGTGCGCACGACGGCCTGCAGGTACTCATCGATGAGTCCTGGCGGGGCCGCCGGTGGGTGGTCGAGACGGACATCGCCAATTGCTTTTCGGCGATTCCGCACGAGAAGTTGATGCAGGCGATCGAGGAACGCGTCTGTGACCAGTCCGTTCTCAAGCTGCTGCGCGCGATCCTGCGCGCGGGGGTGATGGAGGATGGGCAGCTGCGGCGCCCGGTGACGGGCACACCACAAGGCGGGGTGATCAGTCCGTTGCTCTGCAACGTGTATCTGCACCGGATAGATCGGGCGTGGAATGCGCGAGAGCACGGGGTGCTGGTTCGCTTCGCCGACGACGTGGTGGTGATGTGCAGATCGCGTGAACAGGCCGAGGCCGCCTTGGCGCGGTTGAGGGCTGTGTTGGCTGAGCTCGGTTTGGAACCGAAGGAAGCCAAGACGCGGATTGTGCATCTGGAGGTCGGTGGGGCCGGGTTCGATTTCCTCGGCTTTCACCACCGGCTTGTTCGGGTGACCGGACGTCGCAACGGCAAGAAGTCGGTCACATTTCTCGCTCGCTGGCCCGCGGACAGGGCCATGAGGCACGCGCGTGACCGGGTCAGGGAACTGACCCGCCGGTCGCGGTTGCTGCTTCCGGTCGAGGTGATCGTGGCGAAGGTGAACCGTTTCCTGCGCGGCTGGGCCGCGTATTTCCGGTACGGCAACTCCGCGATCGCCTTCGAGAAGATCATCCACCATGCGTGGACACGGGTGGCGCTAATCATTGCCAAGCGCCACAAGCGTTCCCGCGAGTACGGGTGGTCGGTGCTGGCTTACCAGTCTCCGGACCATCTTGGGCTGATCTCGCTGTCGGGAACTGTCGTCGCTCCCAGGCCTTTCAAGGCTTGGCGGGAGAGACCGAATGCCGGCGGTGAACGACGTCGGTAAGCCGTGTGCGGGAGAACCGCATGCACGGATTGACGGGCGGGAGCTGGAAACGGAGCACCCTGACCACGGCCGTGAAGAAGAACAGCCGAGCGGGAAACCGTTCTGCTCACAATGGCTTCGCGACCTACAGTCAAGATCTGCCACCGCGCCAGCTCTCGACCCTACATTCGGTGGTCAGCCAGGTCCTGGGCACCGAGCGGGCACATCTGAACCCGGTCCGGGAGGCCCTCCGTGCCGACGACGGAGCGTTGCACCGCCGGTTGCTGTCGATCCGGGAGGAGGCGGGCCTCCCTGAGGAGATTTCGGCGCTGCGGGTGTTCGATGTGATCGCCTGGGTGGACGGGGAAGAATCGCGGCCTGGGCGAGCCGTCTGACCGGGACAGATGACACGTCCCGGTG
>NZ_JBFUGT010000178.1:0-12989 GCF_056402775.1 Rhodococcus sp. P3_B8 | reverse complement strand
CGCGCTCCCGCACCGACGGCGCGAAACGCCTCGGTCGGAGTGGCGGCTCCCGGATAGGGGCGCAGGTTTCGGGCAACGGCGGCGCCGATGACCTCGACGTCGGTGTTGGGGGAGACGATGATCCGGGAGCCGGCCGCTTCGGACCGGATCACGTCGTCGACGCACAGTACGGTTCCGGCCCCGACGACGCAGACGTCGCCGACGGCCGCCGCCAACCGCTCGATCGAGTCGAACGGTCGCGGCGAGTTCAGCGGGACTTCGATCGCCGTGAACCCGGCGTCCACGAGGGCCGAGCCGACGGCGACGATCTCCTCCGGGGTGATGCCGCGCAGAATGGCGATCAAACCGGTCGTGGTGGCAGTGACTGTGGTGCTCATAGTGACTCCTTCTCGGGATTCGTGGATGGCGCCGGGTCGATCAGCCCCGCATCGAGCGCCACCCGCCACAGCCCCTGTGCCGCGGCTTCCTCGGCGACGATGTCGGCGGCCACGCCGTGAACGCGCAGTCCGGCTGCGTAGCGTCGGCAGAGATCGGCGTTTCCGCACAACAGCATTCGATTCTCGGCGGTGTACTGGGGCAGGAGATGCCGGATTTCGTCGGCGATGATCACGCCGGAGACGTAGTCGGGAAGCGAGCCCGGATCGAGGAGTCCGTCGAGCACGAGCGCGCGTGCGCCGAACAGTTCGGCGGGCAGTCCGCGTGACGGCGTCGACGTTCCGGTGACGAGGCCCCGCTCGAACGCGGCATCGTCGCGCACGGCGGTGGTGGCGGTGCGGCCGAGGATGCCGTGCCGGATCACCAGGCCGTACAACTCGCCCGACATCGACGTGGCGAACGAGACGATCTTGCGGTTCTCGACTCGTGCCCACTTGGTGTGTGTTCCGGGGAGCACGATCGTCAGTGGGCGGTCGGTCGGGGGGAGCATGCCCAGTGCCCCGATGATCTGCGTCTCCTCGCCCCGCATGACGTCGCCGGCCACAGTGCCGTCGGCCGCGGGGGCGACGCGCAGGCCGGGTACGACGTGCAGAACTCCGCGTGGATGGGGGACCGTGGTCAGGTCGTCGGCGCCGATCGCGAGATCGGTCGGTGTGGTCAGATAGCCGGCTTCACGCCAACCCTGGGCGCTGCCGACCATGCCGCACGCGATCGCCGGGAGATCGGGGGTGGCCACGATCCAGTCGCCGCAGGCCTCGTCGAAGGCGGCTTCGTAGGCACGGGTGCGCGATGCGGGGTCGTCTCCGGTGGTGCCGAGCAAGCCGAAGTCCGGCCGGCGAACGTCCAGAATGCGGCCGTCGTCGCCGAGGAGCCAGGCGCGCTGTGACGACGTGCCCCAGTCGAGGGCGATCAGCCGCGGTGCCGAGGGGGCGGGGGTGTTCTGGATCACGCGAACCACTATCGGACGCGAATCCCATAATGACGAACACGGTCCCTATATGTGGGACAGTGGGGTGTGGCGATTCCTCCGTACGACATTCCACCCGGCACGCAGACGCTCGCCCGAGGGCTGGCGGTGGTCCGTGCCGTCTCCGACGGCGCGCAGGATCTCCGCGCGGTCGTCGAGAGCACAGGGCTGGGGCGCAGCACCGCGCACCGTCTCGTGCAGTTGCTGGTCCACGAGGGCTATCTCCGGAGCGGAAGCCGCGGCTACACCCTCGGCCCGACGTTGATCGAACTGGGGTTCAAGGCGTTGCACGGTAACCCGCTGCCCGTCGTCGCGCGCCCGATCCTCGAGGAGCTGTCGGCGCACGTCCACGACACCGTGCACCTGGCGGTCGAGGACGGCGGTTCGGTGCTGTACCTCGACAAGTTGCCGGGGTCGCGGGGTGCCGAGATGCGCTCCCGCATCGGGCACCGCATGCCGCTGACCCGCGCCGGGGTCGGAAAGGCTCTACTGCTGGATTCCGCCGAGCGCTGGGATGCGCTGTACGAGAGCGACGCCGCGCAGGGACCGCGGCCGCCGGGCTCCCGCGGATCGGCGGACTTCCGCGCGCGCATGCAGGACTACGCGCGGAGGGGCGCGGCGATGGACCTCGAGGACAACGAACCCGGAATCCGCTGCGTGGCGGCGCCGGTGCGGGACGCGTCGTGCGCGATCGTCGGTGCGATCAGCGTGTCGGCCACGAGCCCGTACATGCCCGACGAGCGCATGCGCGGACTCGTTCCGGTCGTGTGCCGGGCCGCCGGGCGGATCTCCGCGGCGCTCGGCTACCGGGAGATCTGACGCAGCGGTCGGGGGACGTCACGTGGTGGGACGGTCAGCGGTACCGGCCCTCGCAGGCCTGCTCACCGCCGAGCACTCCGGTGCGGAACGCGTCCACCCGGGAGAATCCGCTCGGCACGGTCTCCCCGTTGACGTCACTGGCCGCGAGTCCGTCGGTGAGCAGCCCCGACACGGCCTCGTCGAGGTCGCCCGGGGACAACCACACGCTGCCCGCCTCCAGGGAAGCGGGACTGTCCGGGCTCAACGCGCTGGTGACGACACCGGACAGGCAGGCGGCTCGCAGCGCGGTCTGGGGTGAGTGCAGATCGTTACCCCGGTCCCGCTGCAACGCCAGGGTGTACCGCGACGCGAGCAGGACGTACGCGTTGTAGTCGCCGGTGAGTTTGGTCTGGAACAGTTCCCGCCTGCCCGGGCGGCCCGGTGTGCCGCGTTCGGCGAGGGCGTCGACACTGACCCCGATCGTGTTGGTGGCCGGGCAGTACGACACCGGTTCGGTCGCGTCGGCGTCGGGGCAGTCGAGGTCGGCGCCGTCGAGTTGCAGCGTGGGGGGATCGCTGAGATCGAAGATCTGCTGAAAGGACGTGAAGAACGCCTCGAGCGACTCCTCGGTGACGGGGAGTTCGCCGTCGTCGCTCTCGTCGTCGAACCGCTGAGGCAGATCCGCGCGACGCGAGACGATCTCCTTCTCGTCGATGCGCGTGCACGGCGCCGGACCGTCCGTGAAACCGATCTGGGTGGCGGTGACACGTTCGAACGCCGAGCCGTGCACGTTGTCGGGATCGTTCGGGTCGGTGTCCCCGATGGCGACCGCGGACGCCAGTACCTTGTTCAGCCCGTCCGACGTGTTCAGCGTGAAGTGGGTCGCCTTGTCCTCCGCGATGTACCGCATGAACGCCCCCGCGAAGCAGTCGGCCTGCTGTTCCCGCACGATGCCACCGCCCACGTTCTCGTCGGCGATTCCCGCCTTCGTCTGCACGGCGTGCCCGTACTCGTGCGCCAGAACGAAGACGGCCGCGACGACACCGAACTTCTCCACCACCTCGGGCAGCAGCAGCGCCCGGTCCCAGCCGATCGTGTGGTCGGTGCTGCAGTAGCCGGCGTTGAGGAGTTCCTCGGTGCGGTCCCCRCAGAAGCGCGGGCCGTCGGAGTCGCGCGGATCCCAGGAGATCAGTTCCTCGACCGGCTCGAAGTTGCGCTGGAACAGCGCGGGGAACTCGGTGCGCCAGTAGTCCTCGATGTCGCTGACCGCGTTGGCGGCCATCGTGTCGATGTCACCGCCGTCGGTGCCGGTGACGGGGAGGTCGGCGTCGGGCACGCCCTTGCGGGCACCGCTCGGGCCCGACGTGGCATCGAGTCCCGCCACCTTGAACGGATCGTCGTAAATGGACGCGGCCTCACCGTCCACCGAACGCGTGCACCCGGACAGGACGACCGCAGTCACGGCCAGAACGCCCATGCTCGCAGCCCACTGCCGACGTCGGGTCAGCAAGGCCGTGCCTTCATCAACGCTCCAGACTCATCCAGATCGCGCCGTTCGCGGGCAGTGCCACCTCGGCAGAGGCGGGACGGCCGTGCCACGGCTGCGAAGTTGCCGTCACCGCACCGAGATTTCCCCAACCCGATCCCGCGTAGATCTCGGCGTCGGTGTTGAGAATTTCACGCCATTCGCCCCGTTCTGGCAAGCCCACACGATAATTCGCGTGCGGGGAACCCGAGAAATTGAACAGGCAGGCCAGGATCGACCCGTCGGTGCCGTAGCGCAGGAAGCTCAGGACGTTGTTCGCGGTGTCGTTGGCGTCGATCCAGGAGAACCCGCCCGGCGAGGTGTCGAGAGTCCACAACGCCGGGTGTTCGCGGTAGGTGGCGTTGAGGTCGTGGACGAGCCGGAGCAGACCGCGGTGGAAGCCACCGGTGTACGGGTCGTCCAGCTGGTACCAGTCGAGTCCGCGCTCCTCGGACCATTCCGCGGTCTGTCCGAATTCCTGACCCATGAACAGCAGTTGCTTGCCGGGGTGCGACCACATGTACGCCAGCAGGGCACGAACACCGGCGGCCTTCGCGTAGTCGTCGCCGGGCATCCGCGTCCACAGCGTGCCCTTGCCGTGCACCACCTCGTCGTGACTGATGGGCAGCAGATAGTTCTCGCTCCACGCGTACATCAGGGAGAACGTGATCTCGTGATGGTGATAGCTGCGGTGGACGGGATCGTGCGCCATGAAACCGAGGGTGTCGTGCATCCACCCCATGTTCCATTTCATGTTGAAACCGAGACCACCGACGTTGGTCGCGCGGGTGACACCCGGCCACGCCGTCGACTCCTCGGCGATGGTGACGACCCCGCGGTGCTGCTTGTGGACCGTGGCGTTGGTCTCCTGCAGGAAGGCGACGGCCTCGAGGTTCTCCCTGCCGCCGTGGATGTTCGGCGTCCAACCGCCCTCCGGCCGCGAATAGTCGAGGTACAGCATCGACGCGACCGCGTCGACGCGCAGACCGTCCACGTGGAACTCGTCGAGCCAGTACAGCGCGTTCGCGACGAGGAAGTTGCGCACCTCGCGGCGCCCGAAATCGAACACATATGTTCCCCAGTCGAGTTGCTCGCCGCGCTGGGGGTCGCTGTGCTCGTAGAGCGGTGTGCCGTCGAAACGTGCCAGCGCCCACTCGTCCTTGGGGAAGTGCGCGGGAACCCAGTCGACGATGACCCCGATGCCGGCGGCGTGCAGATGGTCGACGAACCACCGGAAGTCGTCGGGGGAGCCGAATCGTGAGGTGGGCGCGTAGTACGACGTGACCTGGTACCCCCACGAACCGCCGAACGGGTGCTCGGCGACCGGCAGCAGTTCGACGTGGGTGAATCCCGTCTCGGTGAGGTGGGTAGCGAGTTGTTCGGCCATCTCGCGGTAGTTCAGCCCGGGCCGCCACGAAGCGAGGTGGACCTCGTACACGCTCATCGGGGACTGCGCCGGCTCGGTGGCCGCGCGCTGCGCCAGCCATTCGGCGTCGTTCCATTCGTACGTGCTCACCGACACCCGGGACGCGGTGGCGGGCGGGACCTCGGTCGCGAAGGCCATGGGGTCGGCCTTGTCGCGCACACTGCCGTCAGGCCCGTGGACCCGGAACTTGTACAGGTCGCCGACCTCGATACCGGGAACGAACAACTCCCACACCCCGGTGGAGCCGAGTACCCGCATCGGGTAGTTCCGCCCACTCCACCCGTCGAAATCGCCGATCACACTCACTCCGCGGGCATTGGGAGCCCACACGGCGAACGAGGTGCCGGTGACGGTGCCGTCGGGGGTGTCGTAGCGGCGGCGGTGCGCGCCGAGGATCTCCCACAGCCGCTCGTGCCTGCCCTCACCGAACAGGTGCAGGTCGAGTTCCCCCAGCGTGGGCAGGAATCGGTACCCGTCGGCGGAGACGTCGTTGTGGCCACCCGGCCACGTCGTGGACAGCCGGTAGTCCATCAGATCCCGGTACGGGACGAGTGCCCCCCACACACCGTGCGCGAGGTGCTCCAGCGAGAAGCTCGTCCCCCCGATGACGGCGTCGACGGCCTCGGCGTGGGGGCGCAGTGCGCGGATCACCGTGCCGTCGGGGTGCGGGTGTGCGCCCAGGATCGAGTGCGGGTTGTGGTGCTCGCCCCGGGACAGCAGGTCGAGGTCGGCGGCGTCCGGTGCGATGGCGACAGGCGGTTCGACGGTCACTATGTACCTCCGCGGTAGGCCAGCTTCGTTCTGGCCGGATAGGGGATCGACGGTAATGCCAGGATATGGGCCACCGAACGCCAGGGTTCCAGGCGCACGAAGTTGGTCTGCCCCCAGTGATACTGCTCCCCGGTGACCTCGTCGAGCACGGTCAGGTGGTCGTGCCAGTCGCGGCCCAGCGCGGGCATGTCCAGCCACACGTTGCCCTGCTCGGCGCCGTAGGGGTTGAGGTTGATCACCGTCAGCACGGCATCCCCGGTGGTGGCGTCGAACTTGGAATAGGCGATCAGGGCGTCGTTGTCGACGTGGTGGAAATGGATGTTGCGCAACTGCTGCAGCGCCGGATGCTGCCTGCGGATCCGGTTGAGCGCCGTGATCCACGGTTCGAGGGACTCGCCGCGCGCGGCGGCGCCCTCGAAGTCGCGGGGACGCAGCTGATACTTCTCCGAGTCGAGGTATTCCTCACTGCCCGGTCGGACCGGAACGTGTTCGTACAGTTCGTATCCCGAGTACACCCCCCACGAGGGGGACAGTGTGGCCGCCAGGGCGGCGCGCAGGGCGAACATTCCCGGGCCGCCGGTCTGCAGGCTCTCGTGCAGGATGTCCGGGGTGTTGACGAAGAGGTTCGGGCGCGCCTCGTCGGCCTTGGCGGCGATCTCCTTGCCGAACTCCGTCAGCTCCCACTTGGCCGTCCGCCACGTGAAATACGTGTAGGACTGGGTGAAGCCGCGGCGGGCGAGACCGTACAACCGTGCGGGACGGGTGAACGCCTCGGACAGGAACAGGACGTCCGGATCCGACTTCTTGACCTCGGCGATCAGCCACTCCCAGAAGTCCGGCGGCTTGGTGTGCGGGTTGTCGACCCGGAAGATCTTGACGCCCGCCGCAACCCAGTGCCGGACGACCCGCAGGACCTCCGCGTAGATGCCGTCGCGGTCGTCGTCGAAGTTGACCGGGTAGATGTCCTGGTATTTCTTCGGCGGGTTCTCGGCGTAGGCGATGGTGCCGTCGGGGAGCACTGTGAACCATTCGGGGTGCTTCTTCGCCCACGGATGGTCCGGCGCGGCCTGCAGGGCCAGGTCGATCGCCACCTCCATGTGCAGCTTCCGGGCGGCAGCGATGAACGCCTTGAAATCGCGCATCGTCCCGAGCTGCGGATGAATCGCGTCGTGGCCGCCCTCGTCCGAGCCGATCGCCCACGGCGAACCGACGTCGTCGGGGCCGGGGGTCAGCGTGTTGTTGGGGCCCTTCCGGTTGATCTTGCCGACCGGATGGATCGGTGGGAGGTACACCACGTCGAATCCCATCGACGCGATGCGCGGAAGTGCGGCCACGGACGTGGCGAACGTGCCGTGCCGGGGCTTGCCGTTCTCGTCCCAGCCGCCGGTGGACCGCGGGAAGAACTCGTACCACGACCCGAACAGGGCACGCGTGCGATCGACGAGCACGGTGTGCGGTTCGCTCTTCGTGACGAGATCGCGCAGCGGATGTGCGCGCAGCAGTTCGGTGACGTCCGACCCGAACGCCGGGGCCACACGTTCGGAGAGGTGACGGTCGGAACGCAGCGACGCCGCGACCCCGGCCAGCCGCGAGCGGTCCGCGCGGGGGACGCCCTTCGCGGCACGCTCGAACAACTGCGCACCGATCTCGAGGTCGTTGGCCAGTTCGGCCGGCCCCTGTCCCACCGCCAGCTTGGCCTCGACCGCGTGCTTCCACGTGGTGACCGGATCGCTCCAGGCCTCGATCCGGAACGTCCAGACGCCCTCGCCGGTCGGGGTGAAGGAACCGTCGACGGTGTCGGGCACCGGACCGCCGGTCATCGGAATGCGGAAGGTCGCCGAGCCGCCCGACGCGGCACTGCGCGGTCCCCGCACCGCGAGCGTGGCGGCCACGGCGTCGTGACCTTCACGCCACACGGTTGCCCGGACGGGAAACACCTCACCCACAACGGCCTTGGCGGGATACCGACCGCACCCGATGTTCGGTTCCACGTCGTCGATACCGAGTCGACCTGTCACGCTGGGCTCCGTTCCATAGCCGGAAGTTGCCGGCGGCTCGTGGGCTGGGCCGCCCGTTCAACCGTAATGGAGTCGACCGGTTCCTGTCCGTATTGGAGTTCTGACGTCTACCCGCCCCGACACGGCGCAACGACGCCCGTAGTGCGTTATCGTTCGCGAGGTGAAAGCCTTGCGTCGGTTCACTGTCCGAGCCCACCTTCCGGAGCGGCTCGCTGCCCTCGGTCCGCTGTCCACCAATCTTCGCTGGTCGTGGCATCCGGCGACGCAGGAACTGTTCGGATTGCTGGACGCGGAACTCTGGCGGCAGGTGCAGTTCGACCCGGTCCGCATGCTCGGTGAGGTCGATCCCGCCCGCCTCGACGAACTGGCCGAGGACGTCGCGTTCCTGGCCCGGCTCGACGCCGCGGCCRCCGACCTCGACGACTACCTGTCCCGGCCCCGCTGGTATCAGAACCAGCAGGCCAAGGGAGTGTCGCTCGACGGTGGGATCGCGTATTTCTCAATGGAGTTCGGGGTCAGCGAGGTGCTGCCCAACTACTCCGGTGGACTCGGAATTCTCGCAGGTGACCACCTGAAGGCGGCGTCCGATCTGGGCCTGCCGCTGATCGGTGTCGGCCTGTTGTACCGCTCGGGTTACTTCCGGCAGTCGCTGACCGCGGACGGCTGGCAGGCCGAGCACTACCCGCCGCACGACCCGCAGGGCCTGCCGCTGCGTCTGCTCACCGAGTCCGGGCCGCAGTCGTCGGGTGGGGCGCCCGTCCTCGTCCACGTCGCGATCCCCGGGGGCCGGGTTCTGCGCGCCCGCGTGTGGATCGCCCAGGTGGGACGCGTCCCGCTGCTGCTGCTCGACTCCGACATCGCGGAGAACGACGCCGAGATGCGGGGCGTCACCGACCGTCTGTACGGCGGCGACCAGGACCACCGCATCAAACAGGAGATCCTCGCCGGCATCGGCGGTGTCCGGGCCGTGCGCGCCTACATCCACGCCTACGGCCTGCCCGACCCCGCCGTCTTCCACATGAACGAGGGGCATGCGGGTTTCCTCGGCATCGAGCGGATCCGTGAACTGGTCACCACCGGCGGGCTCGACTTCGACGAAGCGCTCGCCACGGTCCGGGCCGGCACGGTCTTCACCACCCACACCCCGGTGCCCGCGGGAATCGACCGGTTCCCGGCCGACCTCGTGCGGCACTACTTCGGCGGCGACAACGGTGCGAACGAATCCTCGCTGCTACCGGGGCTGACGATCGACCGGATCCTCGGACTCGGCCGCGAATCGGATCCGTCGGTGTTCAACATGGCCCACATGGGCCTGCGTCTCGGGCAACGGGCCAACGGCGTGTCCAAGCTGCACGGCATCGTCAGCCGCGAGATGTTCCAGCCGCTGTGGCAGGGATTCGACGCCGAAGAGGTACCGATCGGGTCGGTGACCAACGGTGTCCACGCGCCCACCTGGGCCGCACCCGAATGGATCGATCTCGCAACCCGCATCCTGGGCCCCGAACTGGTGGAGGAGGCCCGCGGCTGGGAGCGGCTGCAGGACCTGTCCGCCGAGGAACTGTGGTCGACCCGCAACGCGTTGCGCGGGAAACTGGTCGAGGAGGTGCGCCGCCGGGTACGCGCATCCTGGATCGAACGCGGTGCGACGTCCGCCGAACTCGGCTGGACGGACGAGGTGTTCGACCCGAACGTGCTCACCGTCGGCTTCGCCCGGCGAGTGCCCACCTACAAGCGACTGACGCTGATGCTCCGCGACCCCGAGCGGCTCCGGGCCCTGCTCCTCGACGAGAAGCGGCCTGTGCAGCTGGTGGTCGCCGGGAAGAGCCACCCCGCGGACGACGGCGGGAAGGCCCTCATCCAGCAGGTCGTGCGGTTCGCCGACGCCGCCGACGTCCGGCACCGCATCACCTTCCTGCCCGACTACGACATGTCGATGGCGCGGTACCTCTACTGGGGTTGCGACGTGTGGCTCAACAACCCGCTGCGCCCGCTCGAGGCGTGCGGCACGTCGGGGATGAAGTCCGCCCTCAACGGCGGACTGAACCTGTCGATCCGCGACGGCTGGTGGGACGAGATGTTCGACGGCGAGAACGGCTGGGCCATCCCGACCGCGGACGGCGTCGTCGATGAGACGCGGCGCGACGATCTCGAGGCCAGCGCACTGTACGAACTGCTCGAACGCGCCGTTCTGCCGAGGTTCTACGACCGTGCGGACGGCCTGCCGGTGCGCTGGGTGGAGATGGTTCGTCACACACTGCAGAATCTCGGACCCAAGGTGCTCGCGTCGCGGATGGTGCGCGACTACGCCGTCCAGTACTACGCGCCCGCCGCCGAAGCGGCCCGGACGGTGGCGGAAGAGAACTACGCCGGGGCCCGCGAACTCGCCGCGTTCCGTCGTCGCGTCGAGGCCGCCTGGCCGGCGGTGGCGGTCCTGCAGGTCGACGGCGCCGGACTACCCGACACTCCCGAGATCGGCGCCAACCTGGTGCTGCGCGCCCGCATCCGCCTCGGTGAACTGTCCGTCTCGGACGTCACCGTGCAGGCCGTGATCGGAAAGGCCGGACCGGACGAGGAACTCACCGACATCGTCACGGTCCCGATGACCCACTTCGCATCGGAGGAGTCGGGGGAGCTGTTCGTCGCCGACCTGGCCCTGCCGCTGTCCGGGTCGGTCGGATACACGGTGCGGGTCCTTCCGCACCACCGGTTGCTCGTCGCCCCGTCCGAGCTGGGCCTGGTGACGGCGCCGAACCCCTGACCGGCGCTACCGAGCCTTCACCGGCCGACGTCCCGGCGCTGGAATCCGGTGACCGCCGCGAGGAACAGGGCCGCCGCGAGTAGCAGCAGAACCGCGAGGGGAGTAGCCGAGAAACTCTCGGCAGGCAGGGCCGGCGTGTAGTGGAAGGGGGAGAGCACCCCGAACAAGTCGGGGAGCACTTCCCCGAACATTCCGGCGACGAGCACGTAGCCCAGAAATACCCACAACGCCGGCAAGGCGCGCGGGCTCAGGCCGTAGACGGCCGCGCACGCACCGACGATCACGAGCACGGCAGGCACGGAGTTCAGGGCCGCGCCGATCAACCGGCCGAGCGCCCCGGCATCGGACAGCGTGAACGCCGCGGTGATCCCCATGCCGACCCCCGCCGCCACCGCGAACGCGACCGCCGCAGCGGCGATCACGGCCAGCTGTCCACCGAGCCACGACGCCCGCGACACGGGGGTGGCCAGTGCCTCCTCGGCGCGACCGGACGATTCTTCGGAACGGATGGATACGACGGCGCCGACGGCGTACATCGCCGCCATCACCACCAGGAACACCAGATACAGGGCGAATGCACCGTCGGCCGCCGCCGCGGCGCCACCCGGCAGCAGCTGCGCGAGATCGGGATCCTGGTCGATGAAATCGCTGATCTGCTTGCCGAGTGAACCGATGGGCAGCGACAGCGCGAACACACCGACACCCCAGGCGAGGATCTGACCGCGCTGCTGACGCGCCGCCAGCGCGGTGATACCGGTCAGGCGGGGGGACGCCTCGGCGCGCCCGCCCCGCGGCGGAAGGAGCCCCGCCCCGACGTCCCGGCGACCGATGGCGGCATATGCGCACCCGACGGTCAGCGCCGCTGCGACGATTCCGATCAGCAACGGCCACCAGCGTTCGTCGACATAGGCGCGGGTGGCCTGCGACCAGCCGATCGGCGACACCCACGTCAGCAGGCTCCCGCTGTGTCCCTGCTGCACGTCGCCCACTGCCCGCAGCAGATACCCGACGATGATCGCGGTGATCCCGACACCGCTTGCCGTGCGGGCGTGTTCGGTGAACTGGGACGCCAGCGCCGACAACGAGGTGAACACCAGACCCACCACCAGCACACCCGCGGACATGTTCAGCGAACCCGCCGGAGGCAGACCCACACCGAGCAACCCGATGACGAGCAGAAGCGCGACGAACAGGTTTGCGAGCGCCGCGGAGATCAGTCCCGCCGTGATTCCCGCATACCGCCCGACGACGCCGGCGCGTACCAGTTCCGTGCGTCCGGTCTCCTCCTCCGTCCGCAGATGCCGCGTCACCAGCAGCACCGACATGATCGCGACGGCCACCATCGTCATGCCGGCGATCTCGTTGGCCACCATCGCACCGAGCGTGTAGTCGTCCAGCCCGTACCCCGGCCCGGCGAGAGCCGTGGCTGCCGGCGACGAGATGAGTTCGGCACGGGCCTGCCGTGATTCGGCGGTCGGGTAGATGGTCGAGTAACTCGACGCGATCAGGACGGTGAGGCCCGCCACCGCGACCGTCCACACCGGAATCCGGACCCGGTCGGTGCGCACCGCCAGTTCGGCGAGCACACCCGTTCCGCTCAGTCGACTCACTGCGGCCGTCCGATCCCGAGTGCCTCGACCTCGTCGCGGTACTCGCGAAGGAACAGGTCCTCGAGCGTCGGCGGGTTGGCGGTGATCGAGATGATGCCCAGCCCCGTCAGCGTGGTCATGACCGGATCGATCTGATCGGAATCGACGTCGAACGTCACCGTGTTCGCGTCCTCACCCTTCTGCAGGTTGTGCACGCCGGGGACATTCGCGATGGGGGTGGGCTTGATCCGGGTGGTCGCCGTCACCGTGGTGCGGGTGAAATGGCGCAGTTCGGACAGCGTTCCCGCCTGCACGGTCTTACCCGCGCGAATGATGGTGACGGCGTGGCACAGCGCGTCGACCTCGGCGAGGATGTGGCTGGACAACAGCACCGTGCGTCCTTCGCGGGCGAATTCGGTGATGCACTCCTGAAACACCGCTTCCATCAACGGGTCCAGGCCCGACGTCGGCTCGTCGAGGATGAGGAGTTCGGTGTCGGCGGCGAGCGCAGCCACGAGAGCGACCTTCTGCCGGTTGCCTTTCGAATAGGTGCGGCCCTTGCGGGTGGGGTCGAGTTCGAACCGCTCGATCAGCGACGCTCGACGGACCGGATCGAGTCCGCCGCGCAGCCGCCCGAGAAGGTCGATCGCCTCGCCACCGGACAGATTGGGCCACAGGTTCACATCCCCCGGAACGTAGGCC
>NZ_JBFUGT010000177.1:0-13149 GCF_056402775.1 Rhodococcus sp. P3_B8 | reverse complement strand
GTTCCGACGCGCCCGATGTAGCGCAGCCCACCGTCCTCGGGGACGCCGAGCAGGACCGACCCGATTCCCGTGGACCGCCCGCCCTGACCCCGGCGCCACCCGCCGATCACCGCTTCCTGTGTGCGCCAGTTCTTCACCTTGATCCAGCTCGACCCCCGCTTGCCCGGCAAGTACACGGACTCGCGGCGTTTTGCCACGACACCTTCCCAGCCCTTGCCGCGGCTCTCGTCCAGAGCGTCCTGCGCGGACCCGTGCAGTTGCGGCGGAACGACCAGGTCGTCCACCTTGGCCGCCAGGGCTTCGAGGACGCGGCGCCGGTCGGTGTACTTCTTGCGTAACAACGACACTCCGTCGAGATACAGCACGTCGAACGCAAGGAAGTGCGGCTCGTTGCCCTGCTGCAGGAGGCCGAAGTTCGCGACACCCCGCTCGTCGAACGCGACCACTTCACCGTCGAGGACCACCTCGTGGTCGCCGAGAGCGTCTGCCAGCCAACCTAATCGGGCGTAGTCGCGGGTCTTGTCGTTGCCCGCCCGGCTCGTCAGCTTCAGCTCGCCGCCACCGATCTCGGCGATCACCCTGATCCCGTCCCACTTCCCTTCGAACGCCCACTCGTCGGCGTCCAGTCCGTCGAGGGTGCCGGGGCTCGCGAGCATCGGCGACAGTCCGCGCGGCAATTCGGAGGTGTGCGACCCACCCGGTGTCTGATCCTTCATCAGATGCATCAGCCACTGGTCGCCCTTCGTGCGGATCAGCGCGAACCGGCCCTCCACCTGCTCGCCGTGCAACTGGACGATCACCTCGTCGTCCCGCCACTTCTCGGTGTCATAGGTTCCCGTGTCCCAGATGGTCATCTCGCCGCCGCCGTACTCGCCCTTCGGGATGGTCCCGGAGAACGTGAGATATTCGAGCGGGTGATCCTCGGTGTGCACGGCGAGCCGGTTCTCCCCCGTCGTCGTCGGCACGTTCTTCGGCACCGCCCACGACACCAGCACCCCGTCGCGTTCGAGCCGCAGGTCGTAATGCAGACGCCGGGCGTGGTGTTCCTGGATGACGAAGCTGTTGCCCGCCCCCGGCTGCACCGTGTCCGGCATCGGCTCGGGTGTCCGTCCGGGATCACGCTTGCGGCGGTACTCGGCGAGGGTGGCGTCGTCCTCGATCGGCGGATCGAGTCCGGCGAGCAGGTCGCCGTCCGACTCCCACCGTTCGAGCACTTCCTCGAACCGCAACTGTCGTAGGTCGGGGTCGTCGAGTTCGTCCCAGCCCCGCGGCGCCGCCACATACGGCTGGGCGCGCCCCCGCAGCGAATACGGCGCGATGGTGGTCTTGGACGGATTGTTCTGGCTCCAGTCGACGAAGACCTTCCCCGCGCGCACCGCCTTGGCCATGGTGGCGGTGACGAGTTCGGGCCGCAGCTTCTCCAGTCCCGTCGCCACCTGCTTCGCTACGGTCGACGCCCCCGAACCGTCCAGCTTCCGGTCGAGCGGCACGTACAGGTGAATACCCTTGCTGCCGCTGGTGACCGGGTACGCGGTCCAGCCGAGGTTCGCGACCAGGTCGCGCACGGCCCGTGCCACCTCCGCGCATTCGGCCAGGCCCACACCGGGGCCGGGGTCGAGGTCGAAGACGATCCGGGTGGCGGGACCCCGATGTGGTCCGTCGAACCGCCACTGCGGCACGTGCAGTTCGAGTGCGGCCTGCTGCCCCGCCCACGCCAGGGCCGCGACCGAGTTCAGGAGCGGATAGTGCACGGACCGATCCGAGTGCTCGATCGCACGGCGCTCCAACCACGCCGGTGCGGAGGCCGCAAGGTTCTTCTCGAAGAACGGCTCGCTGTCCACCCCGTTGGGCCAGCGTTTACGGGTGGCGGGGCGGTCGACGACGTGCGGAAGCATGGCGGGCGCGATCCGCGTGTAATAGTCGATGACCTCGCCCTTCGTCGTTTCCGATTCCGGGTAGAGGACCTTGCCGAGATTGGTCAGGGACAGGCGATGTCCGTCGACCGTCAGTTGCCGGGTTCCCGCAGTGGCCACGCGCGCCTCCCTCCGCCAATACATACATATTGTGCGCCGCGCGGCCGCTTCGCTGGCCGGATCGCTACCCGCCAGGCAAGATGGCGGGGTGCACCGAGGTCCCAAGACAGCCGTCGCCGCCATATCCGCTGCACTGACATTGCTCGCCGGATCCTGCTCCACCGACACCACGTCGGAGGTCGACGCCCAGGCCGAAGCCTCGACGATTCCCGAAGCGTTCACCAAACTTCCGTCCACCCGCGCGGTCGGCGACTGCGCCCCCGGCAGCGGCGTCACCGCGCGGGACGGCGTCGTCACCATCGCCACCGACAGTCCGTCGTACCAGCCGTGGTTCGTCGACGGTGACCCGTCCAACGGCAAGGGCTACGAGGGCGCCGTCGCCCGGGAAGTGGTCGAGAAGCTGGGATACGGTCCGGACCAGGTGCAATTCGAGACAGTCGGGTTCAACGACGCGCTGGCGCCCGGCGAGAAGAACTTCGACTTCGCCATCGACCAGTTCACGATCGTCGACACCCGGCGCGAGACGGTCGATTTCAGTTCGCCCTATTACGCCGTCACGCAGTCGGTGCTGGCGCTGAAGAACTCTCCCGCCGCGAGAGCCAAATCGCTCGCCGACCTCGCGCCGTTCCGTCTCGGGGCGCAGGTGGGGTCCACTAGTTTCGACGCCATCACCGAGACCGTGCAGCCCCGCCAGGCGCCGGTCAGTTTCACCACCACCGACGATGCCAAGGCCGCCCTGGCCGCGGGCGACATCGATGCGCTGGTGGTGGACATCCCGACCGGATTTCAGATCACCGCCAACGAGGTGAAGGACAGTGTCCTCGTCGGGCAGTTCCCGCGCCCCAACGCCGTCACCGAATTCTTCGGCCTCGTGCTGGAGAAGAACAGCCCGCTCACCGCGTGCGTCTCGGCGGCCGTCGATTCGCTCTACGCCGACGGGACGCTGGACGCCCTTGCCGCCGAGTGGATCACCGACACCGGCGGCGCGCACGTCCTCGACTGATCAGGCGTACAAGTCGACGAACGTCTTCAGGGACTTCTCGATGTCGCCCTTCAGTGCCTTCGCGACACCCGAGCCGATGGGCCCGAACAGCGGTGCGCCACCGAGTTCGATGGTGAACGCCACCTCGGAGGCGTCGCCCTTCGCCTTGACGTCGAGCACCATTCCGAGCTTCACGCCGCCCTTGCCGTCACCCTTGAGAACGATGCGGTTCGGGGCGTCGTACTCCTTGATCGTCCACTTCACGCGGTTGCGGAGTCCCTTGACCGTCACGACGGAACTGATCTCGGTTCCGGCCGTGAGGGTCTCGGGAAGTTCGCCGCGCCAGCCGTCGTGGACGACGAACCACTTGTCGAAGTCCTGCAGATTCGAGGCCTTGTCCCAGGTGTCCTGGGGGCTGAGGGGAACATCGGTCTTGACCGTGAGTTTCGCCATTGGTGCAGCCTAACGGCCTGTGAGTACTTATTAACCGCGGGCGGTTAATAAGTACTCACAGGCCGAAGGCATTAGTGGGAGACGGCCTTCTCCACACCGACACCGGTGAGAGAGCGGACCTCCATCTCGGCCTGCTTGGCGGGATCCTCCGCCTTGCCGCGGCCGATGTAGGTGCCGACGATGCCGAGAACGAACGCCAGCGGGATGGAGACGATGCCCGGGTTGGCGAGCGGGAAGTAGTCGAAGTCGGCGGTCGGGAACATCGACGACGGCTTGCCGGACACGGCCGGGGAGAACGCGATCAGCAGGAGGCAGCTGACCAGGCCGCCGTAGATGCTGAACAGGGCGCCGGTGGTGTTGAACTTCTTCCAGAACAGCGAGTACAGCAGCGTCGGCAGGTTGGCCGAGGCAGCCACCGCGAAGGCGAGCGCCACCAGGAACGCGATGTTCTGGCCCATGGCCATGATGCCGAGGACGATCGACACGAGACCGATCACGACGACCGTGATCCGGGAAACCCGCACCTGGGACTCTTCCGACGCGTGTCCGCGCTTGATGACGCTGGCGTAGATGTCGTGGGCGAACGACGCGGACGCCGTGATCGCCAGCCCCGCCACGACCGCGAGGATCGTTGCGAACGCGACCGCGGAGATGATCGCCAGGAAGATGGTGCCGCCCAGTTCGAACGCGAGCAGCGGCGCCGCCGCGTTCTCCTTGCCGGGTGCTGCGAGGATGACGTCGGGGCCGACCATCTTGGCGGCACCGTAGCCGAGGACGAGCGTGAACAGGTAGAACGCGCCGATCAGTCCGATCGCCCAGGTGACCGAGCGGCGGGCTTCCTTGGCGGTGGGGACGGTGTAGAACCGCATCAGCACGTGCGGCAGGCCCGCGGTGCCGAGGACGAGTGCGATGCCGAGCGAGATGAAGTCGAGCTTGCTCATCGAGCTGATGCCGTACTTGGCGCCGGGAGCGAGGATGTCGCGGCCCGCGATGGCCTCGTTCGTGGAAGTGCTGACCGTCGCCTGGGCGTCGGCGAGCAGCTGGGAGAAGTTGCCGCGCACCGCGAACAGCACGAGGAAGAACATGATGCCGGCTCCGGCGACCAACAGCACCGCCTTGACCATCTGCACGTAGGTGGTGCCCTTCATGCCGCCGACGAGCACGTACACGATCATCAGCACACCCACGACCGCGACGACGACGCCCTGACCGACCTTGCCGTCGATGTTCAGCAGCAGGGCGACGAGTCCGCCGGCTCCTGCCATCTGCGCGAGCAGGTAGAACAACGAGACCACCAGTGTGGACAGCGCCGCGGCCATCCGCACGGGACGCTGCTTGAGGCGGAAGCTCAGCACGTCCGCCATCGTGAACCGGCCGGTGTTGCGGAGCAGTTCCGCGACCAGCAGCAGGGCCACCAGCCAGGCGACAAGGAAGCCGACCGAGTACAGGAAGCCGTCGTAGCCGTACACGGCGATGGCGCCGGCGATGCCGAGGAACGAGGCGGCCGACAGGTAGTCGCCGGCGATGGCGAAACCGTTCTGCGGTCCGGAGAACTGACCGCCGCCGGTGTAGAAGTCCGAGGCCTTCTTGGTGGTGCGGCTCGCCCGGATCACGATGGTCATCGTGATCACGACGAACGCCACGAAGATGGCGATGTTGAGGAGCGGGTTGCCGACGTCGGTGCCGACTGCGAGCGTGGTGATCACTTGAGGGGTCCTTCCAGCTCGTCGCGGATCGCGGCGGAGCGCGGGTCGAGTTCCCGGTTGGCGAACTTGACGTACAGCGCGGTGATCACGAACGTGGTCACGAACTGGCCGAGACCGAGGATGATGCCGAGGTTGATGTTGCCGATCACCTTGGTGGCCATGAACTCGGGCGCGTACGTGGCCAGCAGGACGTACGCCGCGTACCAGGCGAGGAAGAACGCCGTCATCGGGAAGACGAAACTACGCAGGCGGTGTCGCAACTCCTGGAACTCGGGGCTCGCCTGCATGTCTACGAAGGCTTGCGCATCAGGAGCGCTCCGCTTCTGCGGTGCGCCCTCACTGAGATCGGCTGTGGTCACTGCAGACTCCTTGGTCGTGTGAAGTGAACTGGTTACCGACGTTAGTGAGAGTTGAGTCACAGAAATAGGTTGTGGTGTCTGTCACACGGCGAGCTGCCGGACTGTGCGCCGAACGGTCACCCGACCGCGACAAGCGGCTCCGCCACCCGTGCGCCTTTCTGGTTGCGGGAGCTACCAAAAGGGCTCACGGGGAGCGGAGCTCCCTCTCGCGGTCGGAGCCCACCTCGAGGCGCTCGGGGGCGTGCATGCGGGTGAAGATCCGGCTGAGGTCGGCGGGAATCTGACGCTTCGTCACCTTGCTGATCAGCACCATCGTGACGAAGGCCAGAGGAACGCTGACGGCGGCCGGATACGCGACCATCGCCGCGGGCCAGCCGTTCCAGACGTCGACGGTGAAGCCGCCGAGCACCGAGATCCCGGCGGCACAGCCGGCGACGAGCCCGCCTGCGACCATCCCGGCACCAGCCCCGGCGGCGGTCAGACCACGCCACCAGATGCCGAGCACGAGCAGCGGGCAGAGGGTCGACGCCGCGACCGCGAACACCAGCCCCACCGTGCGCGACAGGTCCAGCGACGTCACCGCCAGCGACAGCACCAGCGGCACCGCCCCGGCCAGGACTGCGGCGATGCGGAAGTCCCGGATCCGTCCGCGCAGGACGTCGGTGCTGAGCACCCCGGCGATGCTGACGAGCAGACCGGACGACGTGGACAGGAACGCCGCGATGGCCCCGGCGGCCACCAGTGCGGCGAGGAGTTGCCCGGCCCACCCTGAGATCACGGAGCCGGGCAGCAGCAGGACCGCGGCGTCGGACGTGCCGGTGATGAGCAGCTGCGGCACGTACAGCCGCGCGAACACCCCGAGCAGCGTCGGGAACAGGTAGAACACTCCGAGCAGCCCGACCACGGCCAGCGACGTCAGCCGCGCGGCCCGCCCGTCGGGGTTGGTGTAGAACCGGACGAGCACGTGCGGCAGCCCGAGCGTGCCGAGGAAGGTGGCGAGGATCAGCGAGTACACCTGGTACATCGGGTGGTCGCCGCCGAATCCCCAGCCGGGGGCGATCCAGTCGGAGTTGTCGGCGGGAGCGCCCGCGACCACGGGAACCGGTGCGCCCGCCTCGAGGGTCATCGACGTGCCCTCGCCGAGGTGGTGCTCGCCCGGCTCGAGGCGAACCTCCCCGGTGGCCGGGACCCCGTCGATCGTCCCCGACCCGCCGACCGTCACCGGTTCGGACACCTGCACGACGACGTCGGTGGTGATGTCGACGGTGGTCTGCTCGCTCACGGTGGGCGGTGCGGCGGCGCCCAGTTCGTGGTGGTCGCCGAAGAAGTACACCGACAGCACGAGTGCCGGGATCGCGACCGCGGTGAGTTTCAGCCAATACTGGAAGGCCTGGACGAACGTGATGGACCGCATGCCGCCGCCCACCACGTTGGCGATGACGATGAGCCCGACGACGACGGCCCCGACCCAGGTCGGCACTCCGAGCAGGATGTTCAGGGTCAGTCCTGCGCCCTGGAGTTGCGGGACGAGGTACAGCGCGCAGACGGCGGCGACGACGAGCATCGCCAGGGTGCGGAGCCGGCGGGAGCCGAGCCGGAACTCGGCGAAGTCGGGCACCGTGTACGCGCCGGAGCGTCGCAGCGGTGCGGCGACGAACAGCAGCAGCCCGAGGTAGCCGGCCGTGAACCCGATCGGGTACCAGAGGGCGTCCGCACCGTATTTCGCGATCAGTCCGGCGACGCCGAGAAAGGATGCGGCCGAGAGGTACTCGCCGGAGATGGCGGCGGCGTTCCACCGCGGTCCGACGCTGCGGGACGCGACGAGGAAGTCGGAGGTGGTGCGCGCCAACCGCACTCCGTAGATGCCGATGGCCACCGTCGCGATCGCGGCGGCGCCGAGCCCGGCCAGGGTCAGCCAGGGAATGGGTTGGTCGGGGGTCACGGGATGCTCAGTCGTCCACCAGGTCGGCGAATTCCTGTTCGTTGCGCTCGGCCTGCCGCACGTAGATCCAGCCGGTGGTCAGGAGCACCGGGTACACGAGCGCCCCGAGCACCACCCACGGCAGCCGGACCCCCAGCACCGCCACGTCGGACAACGCCGGGAACAGGAACATCACGAGCGGCACCGCGCACAGCAGGCACGCCGCGAGGAGCGCGAGCCGGATGGCCAGCACGAGCTGGGTGCGCACGAGTCCCCGGATCATCGCGTCCCCGACCGCGGTCTGTTCCTGCACCTCGACGCGGGTGCGGACGATCCGGGCACCGCGGCGCTGGGCGAGGACGACCCGCACCCGCTCGGGCGAACTCATCGCGCGGTCCAGGTTTGCTTCGGCGCCCGGACCAGCCGGTCCTTGAGCATGCGCGTGTGCCTGCGGCTGACAGGCAGTTCGACGGGCGGGTGGTCGCCGTGCGCGCGGAGGCACACGACGAGACCGTTGCCGACGGTCCGGATTCCGGTGACCCGCGGCAACGCGACGAGGTACGAGCGGTGGACCCGCAGGAACCCGGCGTCCGCCCAGCGCGTCTCGAGCGCCGAGATGGGGATGCGGACGAGGTGGGAGCCGTCCGCGGTGTGCAGTCGGGCGTAGTCGCCGTCCGCTTCGACCCACTCGACGGAGGACCGGTGCACGAGTGTGGTGATACCGCCGAGTTCGACCGGGATCACCTCGTCGGTGGGGGCGGCCGGTCCCGCGTCGACCCGCCTGCGGCGCCCCTCGACGATGCGGCGCACGGATTCCGCCAGCCGCTCCTCGCGCAGGGGTTTGAGGAGATAGTCGACGGCTCCGAGGTCGAATGCGGCGACGGCCCGGTCGTCGTGGGCGGTCACGAACACCACCTGCGGTGGGGACGCGAAATTCGCGAGGATCCCGGCCAGCTCGAGTCCGTCGAGTCCGGGCATGTTGATGTCGAGGAAGACGGCGTCGATCTCGCCGTCGCGGAGGATGCGCAGCGCCGTGGTGGCATCTCCCGCGGTCCGGATGTCCCCGACCGCGTCCTGGGCGCGCAGCAGGAACGCCAGCTCGTCGAGGGCGGGTTTCTCGTCGTCGACGGCCAGCACGGTGAGGGGTGCGTCCGGAGACTTGTCGTCAGTGTGGTTCACAACGACAGCAATCGTCGCACGGACCCTCCCTGTTCATGTCGAGATCCCCCGCCGGAACTTCGGGACGCGCATGCTCACCTTGGTGCCCGCACCGGGGGCGGTCTCCACCACGAGTCCGTAGTCGTCGCCGAACGCGGCGCGCAGGCGGTCGTCGACGTTGGCGAGCCCGACGTGCGCCGCCTCCTTCACCCCCGACGTCTCGGCCACCGAGTCCAGCGACCCCGACCGCAGCAGTTCTGGATCCATGCCGACGCCGTCGTCCTCGACGCTGATCACGCAGTCGGTGCCCTCGTCGGCGGCGACGATGCTGACGGTGCCGCCGTCCGGTTTGGCGGCGATTCCGTGCCGCACCGCGTTCTCGACCAGCGGTTGCAGCGCGAGGAACGGCAGCACCACGTTCAGCACCTCCGGCGCCACCTGCAATTTCACGGCGAGGGCGTCGCCGAACCGGGCGCGCTCGAGGGTGAGGTACCGGTCGATGTTGCGCAGTTCGTCGGCGAGCAGGGTGAATTCCCCCGCCGAACGGAACGAGTACCGCGTGAAGTCGGCGAACTCGAGGATCAGCTCCCGGGCGCGATCGGGGTCGGTGCGGACGAACGACGCCACCGTGTTCAGCGCGTTGTAGATGAAATGGGGGCTGATCTGTGCGCGCAGCGCCCGGACCTCGGCGCGGTCGAGTCGGGCGCGGGACGCGTCGAGGTCGGCGAGTTCGATCTGGCTGCACGCGTACCGGGCGACTTCCGTGACGGCGCCGAGCATGCCCGGGCCGGGGTCTTCCGTGGTGACGATGCCGAGGACCCCGACCACGCCGATGGCCTCGATGAGCAGGGGCTGGGCGATCAACCCTCGCACCGCGTTGTCACCCGCGCCCCGGACGAGGCCGCCGTACGCGACGAGCACCCGACGCTCCCCGTCGACGGCGCGGGCGGCCGCGTCGTGCAGTTGTTCGGTCATGGCCTCGTGCGGTCCGCTCCACGCGAGGAGGTCACCGCCGGCGTCGAAGACACCCAGCGCCTGCGCGCCGGTCAGCTGGCGAAGGTGCGGCGCGGCCTCCTCCGCCGACGTCTCGTCCAGCCCCCGCCGCAACGGCCGCGCCGCCAGCGACGCAGTGTGGAGGGTCGTGTGAACGGCCCGTTCGGTGGGTGTCGTCAGCTCGCGCCGGGCGCGCAGCCACACGGCGGTGAACGCGAGGACGGGAATGAGGACGAGCAACGCGACGACGGCGACGACGGTTCCCGTCATTCGCCGGCGTCCAGTCGGGCGATCAGGGTTTTCGGGGCGACGGCGCGGTAGGCGTCCTCGACGATGTCGGCGACGTCGTCCCAGTCCTGCGGGACGTCGAGATAGACGCCGATCCACCCGCGTCCCCCGACGTACGGCGGGACGAAGAACCTGCCGGGGTCACGCTGCACCCAATCCTGCTGCGCGCCCGGCGGAGCCGCCGCCCAGAACGCCACCCGGTCGTCGTGGTGGCGGTCGGCGAGTGACGCGAACTGCGGCGCCTTGCGGACGAACCACGCCGGTTCGCCGTGACTGACCCGTTCCGTCGCCTCGGGCAGGACGAGGCACAGCGTCCGCAGCCGTTCGAGGTCGGCTTTCTTCACGGTGTACCTCCCTCGGGACACGTGTCGGGGGCGGGCACGTCGGCGAAGCGGTCGGCGATCCACTGCACCGCGCCGGGGACGGAGCGCCCGTCGGCGTGCCCTTCCCCGGGCCGGGAGTCGAACTCGACGATGTCGCCGAGTGCGCACGCGCGGTCGACGGCCTGCGAAGTCCATTGCGGCAAAATGAGGTTGTCCCGCTCCCCCACCACGACGAGCATCGGCCCGCCCGCGCCGTTCTTCGGCACGGCGATGTCCTCGAGCCATCCTCGCATGCGCTCGGCGTCGGCCTCCGTCCGCGGTCCCGTGTCAGCCGGGGTGAGTTGGGTTGCCACCGTCCACTTCTCGGGGAGTTTCGCGGCGACGCACGACAGCGTGACGTCGGGTGTGGCGGCGAGGGCGCCGCGCATGTAGTCGTCCGGATTCAGCTCGGGGTGCACCACCTTCAGTCCCTCGAGGAGGTACGGGAGGAACATCTTCTGCGGCAACGACAGTGGTTCGACGGTCCCGTCGGCGACGATCCCCGACAGATCGGCCGCGGGTGACAGGTTCGCCGAGCCGACGAACTCGAGCCCGTCGCCGTAGTTCTCGGCGTGCTCGGCCGCGGACCACGACGCCTGACCGCCCTGCGAGACCCCGATCGCCGCCCAGCGCGTCGACGCCTCCGGCACCACGTTGCGCGCGGCCCGGACCGCGTCGATCAGGTCGTAGGCGGCGGTGTCGGGTTCGAGGTAGGGATGCGGGCCGTCGGTGCCGAGTCCCTGGTAGTCGGTGACGGTCACGACGTAGCCCCGCTGCAGCAGCGGGCGGACGAGGTTCGTCGTGCCCAGCAGGGTCGGTGACGACGAGGGGGCGCACTCGTCGGTGACGCCGGTGGTGCCGTGCCCGACCGTGACGACGGGCCTGCCGCCGTCCGGTGCGGGGCCGGCGGGAGTGAACACCGTGCCCACGACCTCCGAGCCGCCGCCGTCGACACCGGACGTCGACCGGTAGACGACCCGGGTGGCGGTCGCGCCGAGGGCGGTGATCGCCGGATCGATATCGGGCACCGGCTCCTGGCTCGTGAGCGCGCCACGCTGATCGCCGGTCGGCGCCGAAGAGCCGGCAGGACCGGAATCCGCGGCCACCGAAGTTGTGGGAGACGGGCTCGGGGACGCCTCGTCCGTGGCGCAGGCGGTCAGCGCCACGACAGCGGTAAGGGCGACCACGGCGGTTCGCACCGGACGCACACCCACCTCGCACCTCATTCGCGACGTCTCCGCACCCGCTCCTCGGCTGCTGCCTCCTCCACATCGAGGCCTTCCAACACGCTACGCATCACCTCGTCGTCGAGCGTTCCCGCGTCGCGGGCGGCGATGATCGCCTCGCGCTGCGCGCGCAGGGCGGCGCGACGGTAGTGGTCGAACAGTGCGCCGGCCCGCTGCTTCTCCGCGGCGTCCTCCGCCTCCTCGGCCTGGAGCCTGGCCCGCATCGACCGCCGCACCCGTTCGAGGATGTCGGTCAGGTCGGCTCGGTCGATTCCCTCCGGCGGGTGTTCGGTGAAGTCGACGAGCGCCCGTTCGCCTGCGTCGCGGGAGATCGCGCGGGCCAGTTTCACCTGTTCCTCCTCGCGCTCGCGTTCGCCGGGATCCGCCAGATCGAGTTTCCGGATCAGCAGCGGCATGGTGGCACCTTGGATCAGTAGAGTGCCGACGGCCACGACGAACGCGATCGCCTGGATCACCTCGCGTCCCGGAAACGGCTGTCCGCTCGCGATCACCACGGGCACACCGGACGCGGCGGCGAGGGTGACGACCCCGCGCATCCCCGCCCAGGACACGACGAGGCTTTCCCGCCACCCGAGTTCCACCGAGCCGCCGGGCGCCTCGATCGCCAGCCCGACTCGGCGGCGGAGCCAGTGCAGCAGGATCCACGCCGGCCGTATCGCCATGACCACGGCGAGGACTGCGAAGCCGTAGAAGAAGACGTGGTGCACCGGTAGGCCCTGGTCGCGGACGTCGTCGATGACGAACTTCAGTTGCAGTCCCATGTAGGCGAACACGAACATCTCGAGCAGGAGATCGACGCTCTCCCACAGCGACCGTTCCTGGATGCGGGTGGCCACGGAGGCGTCGGTGGCCTTGTGCCCCATCAGGAACCCCGCGGCGACCACCGACAGCACACCGGACGCGTGCACCTCCTCGGCGGCGAGGTACGCGGCGAACGGGAGCATCAGCCCCAGCACCGTTTCCAGCGGGGAGTCGTACATGCGGTGGCGCACCCACTCGACGATCTTGGCGAGCACCAGCCCGATCAGGACCCCGCCGACCACCTCGTAGCCGAAGAACACGACGGGATGGACCGGGATCTTCGCCCCGACGACGGCAGAGACGGCGACGGTGAACAGGGTCAACGCGGTGGCGTCGTTGACGAGTCCCTCGCCGGTGAGGATTGCGATCACCCGGTTCGGCAGGCCGAGCCTGCGGCCGACCGCGACGGCACTGACCGCGTCCGTCGGCGCGACGACGGCGCCGAGGACCAGCGCGGCGCCGAGGGTGAATTCGGGGACCAGCCAGTTGGCGAAGAAGGCCACCCCGATGGCGGTCGCCAGGACGGTGAAGATCCCCAGCCGGAGAATCGGTGCGAGGTGGCGCCGGAACGTGGCCACCGAGAACTTGAGCGCCGCGGAGTACAGCAGCGGCGGCAGCACCACACCGAGGATCGCGTCCGGGTCCAGTTCGAGCCGCGGCATCCCGGGGATGAACGACGCCACCGACCCGATGGTGACGAGGACCAGCGGCGCCTGGAGGTCGCGGCGCTTCGCGAAACTCGTCACGGCAATGGCCGCGATGATGACGAGAAGCACGAGGACGCCGTTCACGACACCGATTCTGCCGCGCCCGCCCGCCGTGTGCGGGTCATCTCCGAAGACGCGC
>NZ_JBFUGT010000176.1:0-13222 GCF_056402775.1 Rhodococcus sp. P3_B8 | reverse complement strand
CTCGGACGCCGACGCGGCATGGGTGCCATCGCCCGCCGCTTCGGCCTTGCGGACCCACACCCGTACGGTCTCCGTCTTCAGTGACATCCGTTCGGCGATTGTGCGGATCGCCTCGTATTCCGAGGCGTAGTCACCACGGTGCTCGAGGACCAGGCGCACGGCCTTCTCTCGCACCTCGGCTGGATAGACATTCGGCATAAGGATTACCTTCCCAAGAAAGAAGGTGCGCATCAAACCCGGGACGATTCAACCGTCAGCCGGTGGGTGTCCCCGGCCTTGACCGCCCGTGGAATGCGGGGGCGGTCCGCCCGACAGGGGATGGAGTACGCGACGTCGCTCGAAGCTATCTCAGGGGCCCGTCGAACTGTTTCCACTCCTGTGCCCAGCGCCGTAACCAGTTTCGGTGGAACAGTCGGTGTGCGAGGGCTGCACATGGCAGGACGGCGCCGGCGGTGAGTGCCCAGACCCCGCAGGCGGCGGTCACCGCGAGGGCGGCGTTTCCCGGCTGTCGGGGACGGGGCCGGTGAGGTTTCCGTCGGCGTCGACGCTGATGGTAATGGTCTGGCCGAGCGAAGAGGTGCATCAAACATGGCCCGAAACAGCAGCAACCGGCCAGTCGATGGTCCGGAGTTGACGGTCGGTGTCCGGGTGCTGGTCCGCAGAAGCTCTGGGGCCGACCTTACCGGTGAGGTGGTCGAGGATTATGCGGCGGTGACCGACCCGGGCGGCGGTGGGCACGAGTGGGCGCCGGTGCATCGGTGGGCGGTCGCGCTCGACGACGGGCGGCTGGTCTTTGCCGACACCGACGACCTGACCATCGATCCGAGTTTCCACCACCCCACCCCGGCCCCGGACCGCGATCGGGCCGCGCGCACACCCGGCCGGCACCGGGACGAGTGACGGACACACCGCGCCGCCCCGGGGACGGGTCCCGGCCGCGAGAGGTCGGGATGTGGGGTGCCCCAGTGCTGTGCGGAGCCTGGAGGCGTCCGAGACACCCAGCGGTTCCGGTATTCGGTTAGGTGCAGTCCCGGCAGATCAGCTGCGCCGGGTCGGCGAGGCGGTTGCGGTGGTGGACCAGAAAGCAACTGGTGCAAGTGGTATCTGTAGTTGGCGTCGCCAATCGTGTTGTCTGCGCTGATAGACCGCTTGCAGTCGCGTCTGTAAGCGATCAGCAGTTCGACGAGGGTGAGATTTCCGCCGGGTGAGGGCGGTGGCCGCCGAGGCGGCGGCGGAGCTCGAGGTTCTCGCCATGTACGGCCTCCAGGGCCGACTTCAGGGTCTGCACTTCCTCGCGGTGCCGGCGTTTGAGTTCGGTGATCTGGACGGTCAGGGTCCGCACCACGCTGCTCGGGTGGTCGGGATCGGCGGGCGGCGATGGGGCCGGCGGGGCGCCGCGCTGCTGGGTCCGCAACTGCTCGACGCGGTGACGGATCTCGGGATTGCGGTAGAGGAAGTCCAGTGAGACGCCCGCGGTTTGAGCCAGGCCGCGGAAGGTGACGGGGTCATTGCGGCGGATCATTTCCCGGATGCCGTGGTCGGCGCGGGAGTGAGCGGCGGCGCTCTTGGCGGCGGCGGCGCGGCGCAGATTGTCGGGGTTGCCTCGGCTCACGGTCGCCTCTCCTGTTCGTGTTCGGCGGCCAGGGCGTCGGTGCGGGCGGCGACGCCGGCGCCGCGAACGGCCCGGCCGTCGCTGTCGGTTCGGTGGCCGGTTTGTTCGAGCGTGTCGATGATGCGGCCGAGGGCGTCGTGTTCTTGTGTGCGCCCGGCCAGCCACACGTTGTCCGGGCTCATCTCCTGCCCGGTGCGGGCCGCGAACGCCTGGCGGCGTTCGTCGATGAGTTGCAGTGTGTGGTGCTGCTGGGTTCTCAGCTCGGGCAGGAAGCTGGCGTCGGTGGCGAACTTGTCGCAGGTCAGGCAGGCGTTGCCCTTGTCGCAGGCCTGCCGGGGCGGCAACAAACACCACCCATTGGGCAGGATCCGGTCGGTGCGCTTGTCGAGCTCGAGCATGTCGTAGAGGTCACGGGTGTCGACCGGCAGGTCGCGGCCGTCCGCGGTGACCTTGCGGTAACGCAGAAACTCCCGTTCGTGCGTCTCGGCGAGGGTTTCGGCATATTCCATGGTCATCGTCGGGCTGAGGTGGCCCATGTACCGCTGCACGACGTGTAACGGCACGCCGGCGTTGAGCAGGCTGGTGGCCTTGGTGTGCCGGAATCGGTGGGTGCGATTGAAGTCCACGAGCCGCCCGGCGCTGTCGCGAACGTCGAGCCGGCGCGCGAACACCGCCAGGGTTTGGGTGATGCGGGACGGGGGAAAGGGCTTGTCGGCGTTGCGGTTCATGTTCTGCCCCAGGAATAGGTATTTGGGTGTGACACCCTGTGCCCAGCGGGGCCCGAGATGCTGGTCGGCCCAGCGTCGCTGTTCGTCGATGATGGCGACGATTTCGGCGTCGACCAGCACGGTGTCGGGGGCTTGTTCGATCTTGGTTTGCTGGTATCGCAGCTTGGCGACGAAGGCGCCGTCGGCCGGACCGGTGGAGCCGCCGAGGCGGTCCAGCGGCAACAGCGGCTCACGATCGAGCATCCTGATCTCGCTGATCCGCCGACCGGTGCGGGCCACCAGCATCAGGATGCGCATGATCTGCTCGTCGCCGAGCCCACCGCCCTCGATCGGCTCCCCGAGCAGGTGCACGTTGCTCATGATCTGGGAGAACGCGGTGTCGTCGATGACTTCCTGGCGCTCGCGCAGCACCCGGGTACGACGGCCCTTCTCCCCGTGTCGCCACAACATGGCGTGGTAGGGGCCGAGTCGCAACCATCCGGGTTCATCGAGAACCTGTGCGGCGGTCTCGCGATGGTCGGTCATGAACGCGTAGAACGTTTCGAGGCAGGTGACAAGGGTGTTGACTCGCTGGGGCGAGAGAGGCTTGCCCTTGTTCGGGCCGGACTGGGTGATCAGGGCGCGCACGTGGCTGAGGAAATCCAGCATGAACGCCCGGATCCCGGCCGGGTCCTCGCGCAACCACGGCGGCGGGACAGGGTCGTGGCCGGCGATCCAGTCGGCGAAGACCTGCAGCGCAGTCCGTTGGGGGCCGGCGACCGTGCTTCAGGTCAGCTGCCCGGTCTCCAGGGAGACTTTGAAATACCACTGGATGGCGATCCGCAACCACAACGGCTCGAGTTGCTGGAAATAGACAGCGTGATTGCCGAGTGGTTCGTGGGGGCGCAGCGGTATCCGCGGATCGAGCGTCGGATCCCACACCTCCCGCCGCCACCACGGGCGCTGGTCGTATGCGGCCCACAGGATTTCATAGCAGCGCCGAAGCGTTGAGCCGACGTTCTCTTGCCAGAACCTGCCCGGCAGGCTGCCGTTTCGCCGGGCGTAGGCGGCGGCGATGGATCTCTCCCATTCTCGTGGGGCTGCGCGCATCAGCGAGCCACTCAGTTCCGGGTGGTCCTCGACCGTGGCGGCCAACCAGCGGATCAGCGAACGCAAGACACCTACCGGGACCCGACCGCCGAGTTCGGCGATGCGCCAGCAGCACCAGGCCATTTCGCGGTCCATGGCCGCCGGAAGCTGCCCGAAACGAATGCGGAAACCCGGACCGCGAGGATCCGTCAGGAACGCGGTCAGGTCATCGGTATCGAGGTCGTTCGACGCGAGGTCGATCGTGCGAAACCGATCGGGCATCTCGGCCCAGAGCGACTCGAGCACATCGCCTCGGAAGCGTCCAGAGGTGTCGCGCAGGTTCTCGAGCAGCCGTCGTGACCCCATCAGCAGGGCCCGATCACGCCGGTGCCGACCGCCCGCCACCCGGCGGTGAACTTGGCCCAGTCGGCCACCGCCCGCAGCTCGGCATCCTCAGTGACATGGGCGTACGTGTTCAGCGTCGTTTGCACGTCCGCGTGCCCGAGTCGACGACTCACCACGTGTACCGGGACCCCCGACAGCAGCAGCGCTGTGGCGTGAGAATGCCGGAACCAGTGCGGAGTCCAGCCACCCGGGACCTGCCCGGCGAGCTGACTGCGGAGCCGACGCACCAGGTCATACACGCTGTCGGGGCTCCACGATGCGAATCGAGGCTCCCGCCCCAGATTGACGAACACATACGCGGTGTCGAAATCGGCGGTGGCCAGATCCGCGCCCGCCTCGCATAACTGCCAGAGGTACTCGCCGTAGAGGCGGTCGAGGTCATCGGAAACGTAGAGACGCCGGTAGCCACTCTTGGCACGCACACCGCGCGGATGCTCGCGGGCGACGACCTCGATGAACGGCGTATCCCCCCGACCGGTATGCCAGTCGCGGTGCTGCAGCCCCAGCGCCTCACCCAGACGGAGCCCCGTCTCGGCAAGAAGAGCCCACAACAGCCGGTTGCGCACCGAGCCCCGCCACTCCCGCGTGGTCGGATCCCACTGCGCGCACGCTCCGCAGATCCGATCAATCTGCCCGGGCGTCAGCGTCGACGGCGCCGCCCGCCGCGGCTGTCTAACCCGGACCACCGCCCGGCGGCGACCCCGACGCCGGGCGATGTGCTCAAGCAAAGGTTTGTAGCTGCCGTTGCGGCCGTGGACAATCCGATACAACTCGCGGCCGACATCGATGCCGTTGAGTTGCTGGTAGGAGTAGCACGCGAGCACAGCCCGCACCCGCACCGCGATGGTCGACTCGGCAAACCGGGCCCTCCCCGGCGCGATCGACACCACGTCGGGTCCGTCCCCGGTACGCAACCAACACAAGAACCCGCCGAAATCCTCCAAAGTCACCGCGCGCCAGTCCCGATCGAACTCCGACAGGTACTCCCACCACAGCGCCAACGCCCGCGCGTAGGACTTCACCGTGTTAGGCGAGTTCCCCTGCACCCGAAGGTATTCCAAATACTCCTCGGCCGGCGCGACCGGAAGATGGTCCCGACCCACCACGGTCCACGTCCGCTCCCCGTCGGCCAGCACCAGTCGTTGTGACCTGCAAGGCCCCGCTGTTGCGTTCGTCACAGACACTAGCGTAAGGACCGCAGATAACCCGTCCATAGACGACACGCCGACGCTCCATCGACTCATTCATGCTGCGTCGCAGACGACCCCAGAAAGCCCCAGATAACAAGTGAATTCGTCCGCCTGCTTGGGGATGACGCGGACGGTGAATTCTTCACCGGACAGGTCCGCGCCGGGCAGTTCGAAGGATTCGGCGGTGTCAGTGTCTTCGACGTCGACGACGGGGGACTGGGTGTCTTTCCGGCTGGCGGTCAGCTGTTCGAGGGAGGTGTCCGGCTCGTCGGATTCGGTGACTCGTGGTGCGTCGTAGTCGGTGGCCATGGCTGTTCTACCTTCACGCTCTGGGTGTTCGGATCCGCCAGGTTAGAGGGTCCGTCGACGCGACACATTCGCGGGGTAGGGCCGGGCGGCGGGTGCGCCGGGTGTGGCGGGCGCGCTCGGTCTCGGACATGCCACCCCAGATGCCATAAGACTCGGTGGCGGTGAGGGCGTAAGCGCGGCAGGCGGCGAGCACGGGACAGTCTTGGCAGATCTGTTTGGCGGCGCGCTCACGCCGGGCGCGGACGTTGCCGCGTTCATCATCGGGGGAGAAGAACATGTCGGTATCGGTGCCGCGGCATAAGGCGCGGTGCTGCCAGTCCCGGTTGTGGGGGTGGTGGAATTGATCAGGCACAGCGGGAGGAGTCGCTTTCGGAGTGGAGCGGTGAGCCGATCCGTCGGGAAGGGCGGGCGCGTGGGTGTGGCTGGCGGGCCTGGGCTTGTGGTCGGGGATGTGTGCCAGGCAAATCGATGTTGGGGCGCTGTGGGTGGGCAGGACCTTTTGGGTAACCGGGTCGGACTGGGTGTGTAGCGCATGGCGTCCGAAAGGGTTGTGATACATGACTCCTCGACGCGTTGCAGTTTTACTTCCGATGCCGCTGGAGGCGGCAGTCGGGCAGCGGCTGGCCAGGACCGGGACTGTGATCGGTTCGACGCCGCGGCCACAGTGCGTGTCGGTGCGGTGATGCCTGGGCTCGACATCGGTGGGACCGGGACGAACCCGGATGATTCACACTCGGTCACCTCTAGCGAGGTGGTGAACGGTGTGCAATTGATGGTAGCGACACGGCGAATGATACCGAAGGGTATCGCTGGAAAGTAACTGGCGTCACATCCTCCGTCTCGTTCGCCATCGTCGCCGACGACGGGCATGACGACAACGTCGAACCATCTGCTCTCGCGTCATCACACCAGCAGCGCGTCTCTTCTGCCGTCGGCGAGCGCACGGTAGTAACGCAGCGCGACCACCTCCGCGACGGCCAGGACCATGAGCTCGAGCCTCAAGCCCATCAGCCGACGCAGCTGCAGTGCCGGCCGATCGTCGGGACGCCGCTGGATCGCAGCAGCTCCGCCAGCATCCGCGCATGGTTGTTCCTCGGCGACGAACAGTCGCAGGGCGGTTGCGTAGTCGGGGTCACCCGCGGCGTCTGCCTTGACGATCGGGTGGGCACCGTCGCCGCTCTCTCCCACCTGGAACTTCCGCAGACTCCGTGCCACCGCCGAATGCAGCTGGCAACTGCGGGACCAGTCCGGCTCGGGCTCCGTTGCCCGCCGCGCGGCTCGGTCCGCGAAGTCAGCGCACCTGGTCTCCGACGTGCTCATACGGAAAGGGAGCGAAGAAATCTGATCAACGACCGGTCAGCGATCCCGTTCCGGGCGAGCGTTGCCGACGGTCGGACATGCGATCGGTGGTTCCCCTTGCGGTGCAGCGGGCACAGCACGCCTGCCGTCGATCCTGCGGCGATTCATCCGATCGCGCTGAACGAGAAGCGACCAGCGGTCGCCGATCACGTCGACGGCGGCGTTGATCGCGCACCTCGAGCGCGGCTGTCCAGCCTTCGGTCTCACCGTCCCGTGTATGGCACTTGCGACCCGCCACCACTTGTTACGGTGACGCCACCACTGCGACCCGCAACTGCTTCCTGGGAGATGCTGATGTCCGACACCACCTGCCACATGTCGATCTCGCTCGACGGCTTCGTCGCCGGCCCCGAGCAGAGCCGGGACAATCCGCTGGGCAAGCGCGGCGGCGAGCTGCACGGCTGGCATATCGGTGACCCGCGCGCGACCGAAGCCGACAGGACAGCCAATGGATGGCTCATGCGCCCTCGCGGCGCCTACGTCATGGGTCGCAACATGTTCGGGCCGATCCGCGGTGAGTGGAACGAGGCGTGGGACGGATGGTGGGGATCCGAGCCGCCCTACCACGCCCCGGTCTTCGTGCTTACTCACCATGCACGCGAACCGATCGAGATGGAGGGCGGGACCACCTTCCACTTCGTCACCGAGGGGTTCGACGCCGCCTACGCGCGGGCGCTCGAAGCGGCCGACGGCAAGGGGGTGGACATCGCCGGTGGCGCTTCGACAGTCCGACAGGCACTCAATGCCGGCGTGATCGATGAACTCACCCTCGACATCGCACCCGTCCTACTCGGCGGCGGTGAGCGCATGTTCGACGGCGTTGAGACGTTTGGCTTCGAGCCCGTCGAGGTGCTCCACTCACCGCTAGTCACCCATATCCGTTATCGCAGAGGCAGCGCCGGCTGAGCAGCAACTGCCCTTCGTGCGTCTTAATCGGGGATCGCTGACCGGTCACCGAATCGATCGGTTTGCAGTCGGATGCGCATACGCTCGATAGATGGTGCGCACCGTGGTGTTCGATCCGACTGAGCGGGAACTGTTCGATGACCAGCGGCAACGGTTCGACTGGACGCTCCTGCAGACAGGGTTCGTGTTCCGGTACGCCGCTCGGTTCCAGCTCGATAGCGCGTGCACGCGACTCACAGGCCTCGGCTACCTGGTGCATGAGCTCGACGCTCAGGAATGGGCCTGCGTTGGGGACATGCACACCGGGTTCGCGGCATCGATGTCGTTCCCGGACTACTACGGAAAGAACCTCGATGCGTTCGGCGACGTCCTCAGCGATATCGCGACCTTCAGCTACGGCAGCGACCCTGCAACGGCGGGCACCGTCCTCGCGATCGCGGACTTCGACGTGCTGCTGCAGATCGACCATCGCACCGGCCGGAAGATCCTGGAGATCTTCGCAAGGCAGGCACGCCTGGCGGCTCTCTACGGCCACCCCATGCTGTGCTTGGTCGAGACAACTGCGTCGGATCTCGGGACCGTTGGAGGTACCGACGTCTACGCGGGCACGGTGTGGGACACACCTCCGGACCCGCCGGATCCCTTCGACGAAGCTGACGTTCTCGAATTCGGATTCCAGATTTATGCCACACAGGGTGAGGCCGCCGACTACGTGTCCGCACTCGACCGAGTGATCGCACCCGTTCTCGCCGGGATAGGTCGGTGGCAGATTCTCGACCCCGCGCTCGCATCGGAGACTGCGGTCCGCTTTCGCCAAGAACATCCCAGCTCACGACAACATCTCGGCCAGCGACTCTGGGACGTCTTCGTTGGTGTCCGGGGCGTGGGAGACGCCATGGTGCTCGGGGAGGAGGTCTTTCACGCCGTGGAGCGGGCGGGCATGCCCTTCGGCCAGATGTCGCAGATCTTGTACCACAACGGCTACCAGGAAGCGGCCTTCGAGAAGTATCGGGAGTTGGCCGACTTCCCGAACGGCTGAATGGCAACCGTGAATCTGGCTCGCAATTGGATGGCTATCCGTCAGGCTCGTCCCCGAGACCCACACATTTACGCGTTTCTCCCTGATCGATTCGGCTCGACATTACTCGGATCAAAGTGACTCGGTCCACCACCGGCTATAGTCGGTTCTGAGGCGGAAATCTCGAAGTCGCCCATCGTCGCTGTGTCCCGCCAACGGCACTGACCGCCAAAATGATTCGCTCTGGTTCTGCGTGAAACTCGATGCGGAATGAGTTGGGAACTCCGGGAGGAATCGTGTCGGTTGGGCACGTGAATTGGCGGTTCGGGTGAGCTTTTTGATTACCGGGAGTGCTCGCCTGCCGTTACTGTGTGCGTTCGACGATTGCCCGGCGACGAAGGAGACACATGGCGGTATCACCGGAGGGTTCTGACGGTTCGGCGAAGAACACGACCAAGCAGATTCGTAAGTGGGCGGTCGGGGAGGGTTTGGAGGTGTCCTCCCGTGGCCGGATTTCGGCCGAGATCGAGCAAGCCTTCCACGACGCTCACGCGAAGAAGTCTCAGACGGAGACCGCTTCGGTGAAGAAGGCGGCCGTGACGAAGTCGCCAGTGGCGAGGACGGTCGTGAGTAAGGCGTCGGTGAAGAAGTCGTCCGGGGAAATTCGTGAGTGGGCGATCGGGGAGGGTTTGGAGGTGTCCTCCCGTGGCCGGATTTCGGCCGAGATCGAACGAGCCTTCTATGCCGCTCACGCAAAGAAGGCTCAGGTCGAACCGGCTTCCGTGAAGAAGACGGCCGCGACGAAGACGGCCGTAAAGAAGACCGTCGTAAAGAAGCCGCCGGTCACGGCGAAGGCGGCCGCGGAGAAGCAGATCACTGCGAAGGCTCCGGCGAAGGGTGCGGCGAGCAAGGTTCCGGCGAAGCGGTCGTCCTGGGAGATTCGTGAGTGGGCGGTCGGGGAGGGTTTGGAGGTGTCCCTGCGTGGCCGGATTTCGGCCGAGATCGAGCGGGCCTTCCACGACGCTCACGCGAAGAAGGCTCAGGTCGAACCAGCGCCGGTAAAGAAGACGGCCGCAGAAAAGACAGCTACGACGAAGGCGGCGGCTCCGGTCAAGCAGGCGGCGACCACCGCTCCGGCGGAGCAGAAGCGCAAGAAGAAGGCGCCTGAACAGAAGACGCCGGTAAGGAAGGAATCCGCGACGAAGACGGCCGCGAACAAGACATCCGCGTCGACGGCTCGAGTGAAGAGTGCGCCGGTGAGTACGGCTCCAGCGAAGACGACGACCACGGAGATACGTCAGTGGGCGATCCGAGAGGGTCACGTTGTGTCCTTCCGCGGCAGGATTCCCGCTGAGATCGAGCGGGCCTTCCACGACGCTCAGGCAGCGAAGGTTCGGACAAAAACTGCGAAGGCCAGGAAAGCTTCCGCGACGAAAGCGGTCAGCAAGACGTCCGCGTCGACGGGTCCGGTGAAGAAGACGGTGGCGAGCAAGGCCCCTGCGACGAAGGCGTCCGCGAAGTCGCCTGCGGAGAAGGCTTCGGTGCAGAGTGCTTCGGTGAGTAAGACTTCGGCGAGGAGGACGTCCAGGGAGATTCGCCGGTGGGCGATCGGGGAGGGTTTGGAGGTGTCCGTACGTGGCCGGATTCCGGCTGAACTCGAGCGGGCCTTCCATGACGCTCAGGAACAGGTTCCGGTCGCGTGAGTTGTGACATGCACTGATGGCCATCCTGGCGCGAAGGGCTATGAGCCTGTGGGAATCCCGATCATCGGGGTCCTGCGCTGAGTGGTTGTTCGACACCGCTGTGGCGGCTCTGGGTTGAGGTATCCCGGCGGCACCTGACGTGACCGGCGCGGGAGTTGATGGGGCACAGGTGTTCCGGTCCAGGGCACCCCTGATCGTGATGTGCATGGTTCTTCGGGTGCGGCGGGAGACTTGTATGCCGCGGTGGGTGTGACCGGGTGCCGGCACATAGAGGACTTCGCGCACGATGACGGGTCGCCGGGTCGTCTCGGACAACTGACGAGGTGATCGTCGATCCCCGCTCTGGGGAACTACCGGTGGCCGCGGTTGCCGCCATTTGAGCATCTGTCGGTGACACGATGTGTGGGTGGGGAGACAGAGCGGGATTTTTGGGGTTGTGGGTGTGGTCGTCGGGCTGGTGGCGGTGGTGGTGTTCGCGTCGATTCCCGCGCGGCCGTACACGGTGGCGTCGTCGTTCCAGCCGGCGTGGACCGATCCATCGATTGTGGTGATGATCGTTCTTGGTGGCGGCGCGGTGGCCGGGGCCGGTTGCGGGGTGGTGCTGTGGCTGTCCGGGTGGCGGGTGGTGCGGGACGCGGCGAGTGCGGAGGAACGCCGCCGTCGTCGCACGTTCCTGCTCGGCCGGACCGTCGCCGCCGCCTTGGGTGGTGTCACCGTGGGGTTGTTGCCGTTGTTGCCGTTGCTGGTGTTGCTGTATGCCGTGTTCACGGCCACCGTGGGCATCGCGGTGGAATGGGCTGTGGTGTTGGTGCTCTACGCCGGCAGCGGAGTGCTGGCGTACGGGTGCGCCCTGTTGGGTGTGTGGTGGGTGTTGGCCGCAGCGGGTGATGATCGGCGCGCGGGAACTGTGCGGATGCTGGCGGTGTTGCTTCCGGTGGGTGCGTTGGCGGCGACGGCCGCGGGTGTGGGTGCCGCTGGGATGTTCGGGTATTCCACCGTCCCTGCGACGTTCGTGTGCGTTGTCGCGGTGGTGGCCGCGGTGCTGACGGCAACGGTGGCGTTGGCTCGGGTGCTGACCCGGGTCCCGGCTCCGGCCGCAGGTACCGGCACCGGGTGACCGCGGGCTGTCTCATCGCCTTCCTCGACCGCCCGCCGAGGTCGTCTCCGCGCCGACCGAAGAACGGTGAGCCCCTTGTCGTGGCGGGCCGGGGTGCGTCGTTCGCCTTTAGGGGTTATTCGGTGATGGTGGGCGGTTCGGTCAGGAACGGGCGTGCCTCGAGCCATTCGTGGATGGGTTTCCCGCCGGCTCCGGGGGCGGCCGACAGTTCGCCGGCCAGCTCGAGGGCCCGCTGGTGGGTGTGGACGTCGATGATCATCCAGCCGGCGATGAGGTCCTTGGTTTCGGGGAAGGGGCCGTCGGTGACCGGTGGGCGGCCTTCGCCGTCGTAGCGGACGAAGAGTCCGTCGGGGGAGAGTGCTTGCCCGTCGACGAACTCGCCGGTGCGTTCGAGTCGGTCGGCGAAGTMMTGCATGTACTGGATGTGGKCGGAGATTTCCTCCGGGCTCCACTGGTCCATGGGGATGTCGTTGACCGGGGTCGGGGCGCCGCGGTAGTGCTTGAGCAGCAGGTACTTGGCCATGGTGTCTCTCCTCGGTGGTGGCGGCGGCCCGTGGTGGTCGCGTTCAGTGCAGGGACGGAGCCGGTTGCGGGTTCTCGACATCGCGCCGCGGAATTTCTCGGGGTCTCGTATGCGACGCCGCCCAACACCCGGAGCAACCCCTCAACCCACCGATGTCATCGAGATCTGCACCTGGGGTGCACGACATCCCGCTGCGGCGGGCATCTGCGACGACCTCGGTCTCGCGCCGCAATCGCGGTGGTCACGGAACTCACCGAACCTGGCGTCCTGCGTGCGCCGTCGTGGCGGTGCTGCCGGTGGCGTTGTTGCGCCGTGGTTAGGGTGCGGCTGCGCGTTGGCAGTTGGGGCAGTGGTTTTCGTCGGTGTGGGTGACGGTGATGTGCCGGGGGATCAGGGCGGCGAGGAGCCGCGGGTGGATGCGGGGGTGGGTCAGGGAGAGGTCCAAGGGTTGCCCGGTGCGGTCGTGGGCGACGGTGATGGCATTGTCGCAGTCCCAGAGGGCGAGGGCGTGGTCGTCGTTGTAGGCGGTGCGGTAGCGGATGCCGTCGACTTTCGTTGCGGCCGGTTGGTCTTCGAAGATCGCCCTCGCCCATTGTTGGGTGAGGCCGCGGTGTTCGTTGCCGGCGGCGAGGGCGGGCAGCGCCCCGATCGCCAGGGCTGCGCCGGGGGTGGTGAGGTCATAGGTGACGATGTCGCGGACCGGGCGGACCTGGGTGATCCGCCAGTGCGGGCACAGGGCGGCGACCCCGGCCTCACCGAATACCTCGCAGGCGCTGGTGGCGAGGTCCACGGCCAGGTACAGCACCGCCCGCCCGTTCGGGTCCATGGCGGGCGGGGTGGGGGTGTGGTGGTCGAAGCGGGCCAGTGGCCCGAACCGGCGGAAGGTGATCCCGTTCGGGGTGAACCGATCCCGGTGATAGATCCGAAACCACGAGTTTGGGGTGGTGGGTGTCCAGGTCCAGCGGTGATCCGCCGAGGGCAGGGGTCGTGTCGGGGCGGGGAGGGGCTTTACCATCCGGCGGCGGTCAGGCCGGTCGCGACGGTGATGACGTGGTCGCTGTCGCGGGCCATTTCCTGGGCGGGGGTGCGGCCGGCGAAGGTGGTGTTGGGGCGGGTCATCCACCGCGAGAGGCTGACTTCACCGCCGGGGAATGCGCGGGTGAGGCGGTCGAGGTCGGGCAGGACGGGATCGGCCCGGTCGGGGGTGAACTGCCAGGTCGGGAACCGCCACTCCCGCCCGTCCTTGAGTCCGATGAGCCGTCCGTCGGCGGCCATGTCGGAGAC
>NZ_JBFUGT010000175.1:0-13270 GCF_056402775.1 Rhodococcus sp. P3_B8 | reverse complement strand
CCGCCGACCTGTGCGTCAGTCAGTCCTCGCTGAGCAGGCAGATTTCCGAACTGGTCGACGCGGGATACGTGTCGCGCGCCGCCGACCCCCACGACAAGCGTGCCTCCCGCATTCGGGTGTCGCCGAACGGGATGGACATTCTGCGCGAGACCACCGAGCGCCGGGCCGAACGGCTGCGCGGCATGCTCGAAGGCTGGTCCCAGGAACAAGCACTCGCGGCGGTGACGTCGCTGACTCAGCTCAACGACACGTTCGCCGCGTCGGTCCAGCAGCGGGGCCCGCGGGTCTAGACCAGACGCCACCGCACCCGGACGTCGACGCGCGTCGGCTTCTCGCCGCGTTCGACGGCGATCGGGGAGTCGGCCGCCGCGAACGCCTTCGCGACCGGCCGCGGCGGCACGTCCCCGGTGTCGACTTCCGAGATGTCGAGCACCTCGCCCAGTGCACGACGTGACAGCGAGGCATACTGCTCCGCCTTGGCGAGGGCATCGGCCCAGGCCCGGTCCCGAGCGGACGCCGTCAGCGCGGCAGGGTCGGAGAAGTCGAATTCGAGTCCGCCGAGCCGGATGTCGTCGCCACCCGCGCCGACGCAGGCGGCCACCACCTGCGCCGATGACGACGCGGACGCCCCGGCCTCGCGGACGGTGATCTGCAGCGTCGTCGCGGCGGTGTAGCCGGTCACCTCGCTGCCCCGGCCCTCGGTCCACGTGGTCTCGGAGTGCACGGAAAGGCCGGTGGTCGCGAGGTCGGGCCCCGAGACGCCGTACCCGCGCAGGGTGTCCGTGACCGCCGTGGTGGACCGGGCGACGGCCTCGAACGCATCGGCCACCGCGGGACGTGTCGCGGTCACGGTGACGGTGGCGCGCACGAGATCCGGAATCGCCGACACGATTCCGGATCCGCGTACCGTCACCGATCTCTCGGCGTGATCCGTCGCCACCGTCAGGACTTACGGTTGTACAGGCGCATCGTCAGGGGTCCGAAGATCACCACGAACCCGGCGCACCACCCGAACACGATGGCGAGATCCGCCATCTCCACCGTCCCGGCCATCAGCCCGCGAATGGACGTCACCAGCTTGCTGATCGGGTTGACGCCGACGAACGCCTGCAGCCAGCCCGGCATCGTTGCGGGGTCGACGAAGATGTTGCTGGCAAATGTCAGCGGGAACAGGATGAACATCGACACCCCCATGACCGCCTGCTCGGTACGCATGAGCATCGCGAACATCGTCCAGATCCAGGACAGGCTGAACGAGAACAGCAGCAGCAGGCCGATCGATGCCACCACACCGACGAGCCCGCCGTCCGGGCGGAACCCCAGGACGAGCCCCAGGAGCAGGACGATGATCGAGGCGATCGTGTAGCGGACGACGTCACCGAGCAACGCGCCCACGAGTGGAGACGGACGCCAGATCGGGAGCGACCGGAACCGGTCGAACACCCCCTTCTCGATGTCCTTGTTGAGCGTCAGGCCGGTGTACATGGTGATCATGACGACCGTCTGCACCAGGATGCCCGGCAGCAGGAACTGGACGTAGGCGCTGGTCGAACCGGCCAGCGCACCCCCGAAGAGGTACGTGAACATCAACGTGAACATGATCGGGAACATCGTCACGTCGAACAGTTGCTCGGGGACGTGCTTGATCTTGAGCAGAGCCCGCCAGCCGAACGAGAGCGAGGTGGACCACGCGGTGGGTCTCGCGGGCCTCGGGCCGGGCATCTTCAGGACGTTGGCGACCGCGGTGGCGGTGTCGGTGGTCCGGTCGGTGGTGGAGGTCATGACGCATGCTCCTCGGTGGGTCGGCCGGTGAGGGAGAGGAAGACTTCGTCGAGGCTCGGTTGCCCCAACGCGAATGTGCTGACGGCGATTCCGGCGTCGTCGAGTGCGGGCAGCGCCCGCGCGACCCGGGCCGGGTCGTCGATACGGGCGGTCAGGGCGGCCGGGTCGGCTTCTTCGACGATCGGCACCTCGAGCACGTCCCGCAGCAGCGCCGCCGCGGCGGGACGGGTGGCGATGTCGGTGACCCGCACGTGCAGGGCCCCGGATCCGACGGAGGCCTTCAGTTCGCCGGTGGTGCCCTCCGCGATGACCTTGCCGTGGTCGATGACGGCCACCCGGTCGGCGAGTTGATCGGCCTCGTCGAGGTACTGCGTGGTCAGCAGCACCGTCGTTCCGCCGGCCACCAGCGCGCGGACGATCTCCCACACCTGATTGCGGCTGCGCGGGTCGAGACCGGTGGTGGGCTCGTCGAGAAAGATCATCTCGGGAGTGACGATGATGCTGGCCGCGATGTCGAGCCTGCGGCGCATACCACCGGAGTAGTTCTTCACCTGCCGGTTGCCCGCCTCGTCGAGCCCGAACGCGGTCAGCAACTGTTCGGACCGGGTGCGGGCCGCCGCGCGGGAGTACCCGTACAACCGGCCGAGCAGCAGCAGGTTCTCGCTGCCCGTCAGATCCTCGTCGAGCGAGGCGAACTGTCCGGTGAGGGAGACCTTGCTGCGCACGGCGTCCGGCTCGCTCGCGACGTCGTGGCCCAGCACGGTGGCCGTTCCACCGTCGAGGGGCAGGAGCGTGGCCAGCATCCGGATCGCGGTGGTCTTGCCCGCGCCGTTCGGTCCGAGGACGCCGTACACGCCGCCGAGGGGGACGGCCAGATCCAGGCCGTCGACAGCGTGGGTGGATCCGAACGTCTTGACGAGTCCCRTCGTCTCGATGGCCAGCTTTGTCGCTGTGAGCATTGCACCCTGCTTTCGATTCGAGCGTCGTCGATTCCGAGCCCCCAGCCTGTCCGATTTTTCCGGTTCGGGCAATCGGATTTTCCCGTGGGCGATCCTCGATCAGGGCCGAAGCAGCGACCGCAGTATCACGTCGAGTTGCTCGTAGGCGCCGGCAGCCAGTCGTTCGAGGAGGGCGAGTTTGAGTCCGGGCTCCGTCGCGGCCATGTCGGCATACCGATCCGCGGGGAGAACGGCGACGGTGACCTCGGAGTCGGCGCACACGTCATTGAGAAAGCGTAGGTCCAGCAGCATCGTCATCTCGCCGAAGGTCATGCCCGTCGACAGGGTCATGATCCGGTACACGGCGCCCCCGGAATCGGTGACCCTCATGCTGACCCGGCCCGAGAGGATCAGGAACAGCCCGCACGCCCGGTCGCCTCGCTGGATGATCTGCTCGTCGCGAGCGAACGTGCGGATGTCGAGGTCGCGGGTGAGTCGCCGCAACTGTTCCGGTCGCAGCCCGGTCAGCACCGGATGGTGCGCGACGTCGATGGTCGCCGGCTGGCGAAGGGCGGCGCAGTGCCGATCGAGGAGGGTGTCCTCGGACCACTGCAATGCGGCTTCGAGGTCGGCGAACACCCGGCCGCCCGCACCGGTGAGATCCGAATGCGTGTAGCCGAGCAGGGCCGCGGGATCGACGAGGGCGACCGCGCAGCCGCGACGGGTGAGTTCGTCGCGCAGACTCTCGAGCATGCGGCGCGCGATGCTGCCGACGTCGTCCACCCGCCGCACGTCGACCACCACGACCTCGAGCTCGTTCTCGACCCCGCCGATCTCGCGCACCGCGGACTCCGCGCCGGCGAAGAGCAGGTCCCCGTGCAACTCGTAGATCCGGCTGCGCTTGCCGACGTCGTCGAGGGCGGCCCGCTCGGCGGGAGTGCGCCGCATCCGCGACGGACTGTCGACGACGGAGTACGTGGCACGGATCGCCGACCGGGCGGCGCGGGTGACGTGCAGGAAGTGCAGCTCCAGGTCGTTCGACAGGGCCCGGCACGCCTCCACCCCGCGCACGCTGTTCCCGTGCGCGTCGAGGCGCGGCGAGTAGACGGCGATGCCGATCTGGYCCGGCAGGACCGCGACGATGCCGCCGCCGACGCCGCTCTTGGCAGGCAACCCCACCTCGTACACCCACTTGCCTGCGGCGTCGTACATGCCGCACGTCGACATCACGCTCAGGACGCGCTCGACGAGGGCCGGTTCGAGAACAGTGTCCCGGGTGACGGGGTTGACGCCGTTGTTCGCCATCGTCGCGGCCATCAGGCTCAGGTCCCGGCACGTCACGTCGATGGAGCACTGGCGGAAGTAGAGATCGACCGCCTCGTCGGGGTCGCCGGTGATGATGTCGAACGAGCGCAGCATGTGGCCGATCGCCCGGTTGCGGTGCCCGGTCCGTGACTCGGACTCGTACACCGACCGGTTGAACGTCAGGTCCCGTCCGGCGTACCGGGAGTACGCGGCCCGGATCCGTTCGAACCTCGAGTCCAGGTCCGGGCCGGCCACCAGCGACGCGGCGGTGATCGCCCCGGCGTTGATCATCGGATTGCGTGGTCGCTCCGTCCGCGGGTCGAGGCTGATCTCGTTGAACGGTTCCCCGGACGGTTCGACGTCGATCTTCTCGGCGACCGCGTCGGACCCGCGGTCGGCCAGCGCCAGGGCGTACGTGAACGGTTTCGAGATGGACTGGATGGTGAAGGGCAGGCGGGTGTCGCCGACCTCGTACACGTAGCCGTCCACTGTGGCGATGCAGATTCCGAACGAGTCGGGGGCGACGGCGGCGAGTTCGGGAATGTAGTCGGCGAGCTCGCCGCTGCGGTTCTCCCGGGTCGCGGCGAAGACTTTCCCGATCAGCGCGTCCACGACGGTGCTCATGAGTCGACCCTAGAGGCTGTTCACGACGCTGTCGGGTGTTCCGCGGGCCCGTCCGGCGGCACAATTGTGTGAAGCCGGTCACGGTCGTGGCCGGGATGCCCGAGGACGAGCCCGCGATACCGGGCCGCACCGGCCCCTACCGTGTGTCCCGCACTCCGGCGGCTCCGTAGACTGGTTCCACTGTGACGTGACACGAAGCCACGGCAGAGGCACGCAAGGCCGCGTGCATCACGGAGGGAGCGATCTCGTTGGGTGTTCTTGCCCGTATCCAGACGCCTGACGATCTTCGTCAGCTGAATTCGGCGGAGATGAAGCAGCTCGCCGCGGAGATTCGTGAGTTCCTCGTGCAGAAGGTCGCGGCGACCGGTGGTCATCTCGGCCCCAACCTGGGCGTCGTCGAACTGACCCTCGCGTTGCACCGCATCTTCGAGTCGCCCGCCGACCCGATCATCTTCGACACGGGCCACCAGGCGTACGTCCACAAGATCCTCACCGGTCGCAAGGACGATTTCGACTCGCTCCGCAAGCAGGGTGGCCTGTCCGGGTACCCGTGCCGGGCGGAGAGCGATCACGACTGGGTCGAGTCCTCGCACGCATCGGCGTCGCTGTCGTACGCGGACGGCCTCGCGAAGGCCTTCGAACTGACCGGTCAGGACCGCCACGTCGTCGCCGTCGTGGGTGACGGTGCGCTGACCGGCGGCATGWGCTGGGAGGCCCTGAACAACATCGCGGCAGGCAAGGACCGCTCGGTGGTCATCGTCGTCAACGACAACGGTCGTTCCTACGCACCGACCATCGGTGGTCTCGCCGACCACCTCGCCGCCCTCCGCCTCCAGCCGGGATACGAACGCATCCTCGACAGCGGCCGCCGGATGGTGAAGAAACTTCCCTGGGTGGGTCGGACCGCCTACTCGGTCCTCCACGGCATGAAAGCGGGCCTCAAGGACGCCGTCGCCCCGCAGGTGATGTTCACGGACCTGGGCATCAAGTACCTCGGACCGGTCGACGGACACGACGAGGCCGCGCTCGAATCCGCGCTGCGCCGCGCGAAGGCGTTCGGTGGCCCGGTCATCGTCCACGCCGTCACCCGCAAGGGCATGGGTTACGCGCCCGCCGAGAACCACGTCGCCGATCAGATGCACTCGACCGGCGTGATCGACCCGCTCACCGGTAAGGCGACCGGGTCGGCGTCCGCCGACTGGACGTCGGTGTTCTCGGCCGAGCTGATCGATCAGGCGAGTCACCGGCAGGACATCGTGGCGATCACCGCGGCGATGGCGGGCCCCACCGGTCTCGCCGCGTTCGGCGAGAAATACCCCGACCGGATGTTCGACGTCGGGATCGCCGAGCAGCACGCCGTCACGTCGGCGGCCGGCCTCGCCCTGGGCGGCCTGCACCCGGTGGTCGCGGTCTACTCGACGTTCCTCAACCGCGCGTTCGATCAGCTGCTGATGGACGTGGCGTTGCTGAAGCTTCCCGTCACCCTCGTTCTCGACCGAGCGGGTATCACCGGCAACGACGGCGCCAGCCACAACGGCATGTGGGACATGTCGCTGCTGGGCATCGTCCCCGGAATGAAGGTCGCGGCTCCCCGCGACACCGCCACCCTGCGGGAGGAACTGGACGAGGCGCTGGCCGTCGACGACGGCCCGACCGCGCTCCGGTTCCCGAAGGGCACCGTCGGCGACGACGTACCCGCGGTGAGCCGCCTCGACGGCGTCGTCGACATCCTTCGTGCCCCCTCCGGGCGGAACGACGTGCTCATCGTGTCGGTCGGCGCGTTCGCCGGTCTCGCGCTCGCCGCGGCGGAACGCCTGGAACAGCAGGGCATCTCGGCGACTGTCGTCGACCCGCGGTGGGTCCTGCCGGTCCCGGAGTCGCTGGTGAAGCTCGCCGAGGACTACACGATGGTCGTCACCGTCGAGGACAGCGGACTGCACGGCGGTGTCGGTTCCACCGTGTCCGCCGCGCTGCGGGCGGCGGGGGTCGACGTCCCCTGTCGTGATCTCGGTGTTCCGCAACAGTTCCTCGACCACGCGTCGCGCGCGCAGATCCACGCCGAGCTGGGCCTCACCGCGCAGGACGTCGCCCGGCAGATCACCGGATGGTTCGCCGGCCTCGGGAACCTGCGCCCCGAGCAGCAGAACGGCGTCGTCGCCGACCTCGATGCGCAGCGCGCGGAGAAGCAGCAGGGCTGAGCCGTTGCACAGAAATCCGGCCGAATCACAGTGTGATTCGGCCGGATCCGTATGTGCCTGGGTCAGGTGTGCATCTCCTCGAGCTCCATCCCCTTCGTCTCCCGGACCTTCGACCGGACGAAGAAGAACGACAGCAACGCGAAGAACGCGAACAGCCCGTACAGGAACCACAGCCCCACCGAGCGGGTGAGCGGCGGGAATGCCAGCGTGACCGTGAAGTTCGCGATCCAGTTCGCCGCCGTGCTGATGCCGAGTGCGTAGGCGCGCATGTTGTTGGGGAACATCTCGCCCAGCATCACCCACATGACCGGGCCCCAGGTGGAGGCGAAGAAGATCACGAACAGGTTGGCGCCGATCAGGGCGACCGCCCCCCACGGGCTGGGGAGCACGACGTCGTCGCCGCTGCCCGTCGCCTGGGAGAAGGCGATTGCGGCCATGAGCAGGCTCACGAACATGCCGAGCGAGCCGACCATGAGCAGGATGCGCCTGCCGATCCGGTCGACGAACAGGATGGCGACGAACGTCATGCCCACGTTGATGATCGACGTGATCACCGACGTGGTGAACGACTCGTTCTCGGTGAAGCCCACCGACTTCCAGAGCGTGGTGGAGTAGTAGAAGATCGCGTTGATACCCACGAACTGCTGGAAGATGGCCATGAAGATGCCGACCCAGACGATGGGCTGCAGCCCGAACTTCGGGCCGCGAATGTCGTCGAACGACGCCGTCGATTCGTGGCGGAGGGTCAGCCGGATCTCGGAGACACGCTCGTGCGGGTCGACTTCGCCGGTGATGTTCGCGAGGATGTCGGCCGCTTCCTGATCGAGGTGCTTGCCGACCAGGTAGCGGGGTGACTCGGGAATGAGCAGGGCGAGAATGCCGTACACGACCGCGGGGACCACACCGACGATGAACATCCAGCGCCAGGCCTCGAGGTTCAGCCACAACTCGTTGGAGGCGCCGCCCGCGGCGTTCTGCAACACCGCGTCCGACAGCAGCGCGGCGAAGATGCCGAGAGTAATGGCCAACTGCTGCAGCGACGCCAACGCGCCGCGGTAGCGGGCCGGCGCGATCTCCGAGATGTACGTGGGCGCAATGACCGACGCGATACCGATGCCGAGACCGCCGAGGACGCGCCACAGCATCAGGTCGGGGACGCTGAACGCGAGACCCGCTCCGAGCGAGGACACGACGAACAGCACCGAACCGAGCAGCATCACTTTCTTGCGGCCCCAGCGGTCCGCGAGGCGACCCGCAAACCATGCGCCCACAGCACATCCGAGCAGTGCGATCGCCACGGCGAAGCCCGTGAAGAACGATCCGAGTTCGAAGTGGCCCTGAATGGAGTCGACGGCACCGTTGATGACCGAGCTGTCGAAACCGAAGAGAAATCCACCGACCGCGGCGGCGACGGTGACGCCGATGACCTTCGCGGTGTGTCTTTCGGACATCTGCGTCATCGCATACCTGCTTTCGGCGAGCGTTCCTGATGCGGGCACAGCGGAAATTTGTGTCTCGAATCACGCTACGCCCGACACCGCCTGTCAGGCGGGAGTTCAGGCACCCGCTTTCGTGGCGGCCTCGCTCAGCTGAGGTGTCAGCTTGTCCAGAAGCCACGGGGTCGCGAGAACGCTGGTCTGGCTGAGCCCCGAGATGATCTTCGTGTCCGACAGCGCGACCGCGGTTCCACGCCCGATGGCACCGAGATTCGCGTAGGCCGGGTTCGCGGCAACGGTCGTGTTCTCCGGGACGAACGCGACCACGACGTCGGCGTCGACATCGGAGATGTTCTCCACGGAGATGTCGGCGAAGAACTTGTCCGGATCATTGGCAGCGGCCAGCTTCTGCACACCGGGAGACACGGTGAACCCGAGCTGGGTCAGCACCTGGACGCGGGGATCGGAGGGCATGTAGACGTTGACCGTCGCGGCGTCGGTGTCGAAGTTGATCACCGAGATCGTCTTGCCGGCGAACTCGGGGTGCGCGGCGGCGGTCTGAGCGAGGGTGTCGTCGAGACCGGCCACCAGCTGCTCCGCCTCGGCGCTCTTGCCGAGTGCCTGTCCGACCAGCGTGGTCTGGTCCTGCCACGTGGTCTGCCACGCCTTGTCCGGGTACGCCACCGTGGGGGCGATTCCCGACAGCTTCTCGTACGTCGCCTGGTCGAACCCTTCGTACGGGGCGAGCACGACATCGGGGGCCAGCGAGGCGACGCCCTCGATGGGGGTGGACGTGGCCGTGTCGAGCAACGTGGTCCGGGACGGATCGAATCGGTCCTGCAGCCAGGGCATCACACCGTTCGCCTCGGCGCCGTACGTGTACTTCGGCATGCCGACCGGTGTCTCGCCGAGCGCGTAGACGACGTCCTGGGCGTTCCATCCGAGCGTGACGATACGTTCGGGTGCCCCGTCGAGGGTGGTCGATCCGAACGTGTTCTCGATCGTGACCGGAAACCCTTCACCGGACGCTTCCGTGGTTCCTCCGTTGTCACCGGACGAGCACGCGGCGAGGAAGAGGGACGAACTAGCCACGGCGAGTGCGACTGCGATCTGACGTCTGGCGGTGGGTGCGAACACGGCAACGACTCCTTCGGGACGAAAACAGAAGGTAAGCCTAACCTGGACTCGAGTGCTCCCCGGGCGGACGTCGCGACTTCGAATCACCCTGATTGAAACTTCCCGGCCCGGCCCGGCCTGGCGCATTTCCGGGTCGTTGCCGGGTTTTGGCTGGTGAGGCGGCTCGGGCCCGGCGCGGACCCGGCCGATTCGCGGGGGCGCCCCGAGCGGCGGTTCGCGGCGACTCCGGGCCCCGCCGACTGCCGTTAGCGTTTGTCTTCGTCCAGCTCACACGCACTATCGACGAAGGAAACCATGGTGGTGAATCCGACTCCCCTCCTGACGGCGTCGCGCAGTTCCCGCGCGGACCATGCGCGCAGATTCGCCGACCTGCTCCGCCAGCAGATCCACGCGGACTCCTTCGCCGAGCGCGGATTGCCGTCGGAATCGGAGCTGGCCGCCGAGTTCGGTGTGTCGCGCAATGCGGTACGCGACGGACTGGCACTGCTCAAGCAGGAGGGGCTCATCGACCGGGCCCCGCGGGTGGGAACCCACGTGGCGYAGCGCAAGTACGACCACGGTCTCGACGCCCTCCTCGGGCTGAAGGAGACTCTGAAGGGGCACGGCGACGTCCGCAACGACGTCCGCGCCGCCCTGGAGATCAGCCCGCCACCTGCCGTCGCCCGCCGCCTGCAGCTGGAGCCGGGCGAACCCGCCGTCTACATCGAACGGGTGCGGTACCTCGGCGACCTGCCGCTCAGCCTGGACCTCACCTACCTCGTCCCCGACATCGGAGCCGAAATCCTCGGTCACGACCTCGAAACCAACGACGTGTTCGCGCTGATCGAGGAAGTCTGCGGTCAGCCCCTCGGCTCCGCCGATCTGGCGATCGAATCCGTAAACGCCGACGCCCATTCCGCCGCGAACCTCCAGACGCCCGAGGGTGCGGCGCTCCTGTTGCTCGAACGCCTCACCCGGCTCGTCGACGGACGTCCCGTCGACCTCGAATACATCCGCATGCGCGGTGACCGAATCACCATGCGCAGCAGCCTCGTCCGCCGACCCGACATCACGAACTGGGAGCTCACCTCATGACCTTGGTCAATCAACGAGCAGACGTACCCGTCACCATCGACGAGTCGCTGTGCATCGAGGGCTGCACCCTGTGCGTCGAGATCTGCCCGCTCGATTCGCTGGCCATCAACCCGGAGAACGGCAAGGCCTTCATGCACGTCGACGAATGCTGGTACTGCGGTCCCTGCGCGGCCCGCTGCCCGACCGGCGCGGTCACCGTGAACATGCCGTACCTCCTCCGCTGAGCGAAAGACCACCCAGATGAAGCGACGCTCTTCCACCCTCGCGATCGCCGCCGCGGCACTGACCCTCGTGGCCACGAGTTGCTCCCTCGAACCGTCGGCCGACAACGGTGACGCGGTCACGCTCGTGATCGGGTACCAGTCCAAGACGATCAACACCGTCACCGCCGGAACGCTGCTGCGCGCACAGGGATACCTCGAACAACGCCTGCAGGACGTGACGGAGCAGACCGGGACGAAGTACTCCGTCGAGTGGCAGGACTACGACACCGGTGCGCCGATCACCGCCCAGATGGTGGCCGAGAAGATCGACATCGGATCGATGGGCGACTACCCGATGCTGATCAACGGCTCCCGCACCCAGGCGAACCCGCGCTCGAAGACGGAGATCGTCTCGGTCACCGGCTACAACCCGAACGGCGCACTGAACATGGTGGTGGTGCCGCCGAATTCACCGKCCACCACACTCGGCGACCTGGCCGGCACGAAGGTGTCCGCGAGCGTCGGCTCCGCAGGCCACGGCACCCTCGTCCAGGCCCTCGACCGCGCCGGAATCGACCCGGGCACCGGCGTCGAGGTGCTCAATCAGCAGCCGCAGGTCGGATCCTCGGCCCTGGAATCCGGTCAGGTGGCGGCGCTGTCGCAGTTCGTCGCCTGGCCAGGGCTTCTCGTTTTCCAGGACAAGGCCAAGCTGCTGTACGACGGCGCCGAACTCCGAACCCCGACTCTGCACGGTGTGGTGGCCCGTGAGGCGTACGCGGACGAACACCCCGAGGTTCTCGACGCGTTCCTCCGGGCACAGCTCGACGCCACGCGGTTCGTCCAGACGCAACCGCTCGAGGCGTCGCGGATCGTGGCCGACGCGAGCGGCCTGCCCCAGGAGGTCGTGTACCTGTACAACGGCCCGGGCGGCACCTCGTTCGACACCACGCTCAAGCCGGGCCTGATCGGTGCGCTGAAGAACGATGTGCCGTACCTGAAGTCGATCGGCGACTTCGCCGACCTCGACGTCGACGGCTTCGTGAACGACGCTCCGCTCCGGTCCGCGTTCGAGGCCGACGGGCAGGACTACGACGCCGCGCTTGCGTCCACGGCCAACCCGACGTCGGTCACCGGCACCGATCCCGTGTGCGCCACCGCCCCGGGCGATCCGGCGCTGGCCGGGGAGGTCTGGTTCGACGGCGCCACCGAGACGCAACCGGCCGCGAACCCGACGTGCCTGCTCCGGGCGGTGAAACAGGCCCGGGCCGAGGGCCGCACCGTCCGCGCCGCGTACGTCCCCGACGCCGAACTGGGCACCCGGTGGTTCGCCGACAAATCGGTGTGGGTGCGCGACGGCGACAACTTCCTGCCCTTCACCACCGGTGCCGCGGCAGACCGGTACCTGCGCGCACACCCCACGGGCGCCGTGATCACGTACGACCGCGCGGTCGAGGAGGTGCGGCAGTGACCACCCTGCACCAGCCGACGGTCCTGGTCGACACCGAAGTCGCTGCCGAAGAACACGATCCGGCATCGACGCGCCGACGAACCTCGCCGTGGCGGTCACGCCTCGTGCGGATCACGTCCGTGATCGTGGCGATCGTCGCATGGCAGGTGCTGACCGCCAACGACGTGCGGGTGTGGTTGCGGTTCGACACGCTCCCCACCGTCACCGACGTCGTGTCCGCGTTCGGTACCCAGCTGCAGAGCGACCTGTTCTACCTCGACCTCGGGCAGTCGCTGATTCGCATCCTCAGCGGATTCGGACTCGCGACGGTGGTCGGTGTGGCCACCGGAATCGCCCTCGGCAGATCGGAACTGTTCGCCGACGTCCTCGGTCCGCTGACGGAGCTCGCACGTCCGATCCCTGCCATCGCGGTGGTGCCCGTCGCGATCTTGCTGTTCCCCAGCGACGAGGCCGGCATCGTGTTCATCACGTTCGTCGCCGCGTTCTTCCCGATCATGGTGAGCACCCGGCACGCCGTCCGGGCCCTCCCGACATTGTGGGAGGACTCCGTGCGCACGCTCGGGGGCGGACGCTGGGACGTGCTGTCCCGAGTCGTGCTGCCCGGAATCCTGCCGGGCGTCTTCGGTGGACTGTCCGTCGGGATCGGGGTGGCGTGGATCTGTGTKATCTCCGCCGAGATGATCTCCGGCAGGCTCGGAGTCGGGTACCGCACCTGGCAGGCGTACACGATCGTCGACTATCCCGGCGTCTTCGTCGGCATGATCACCATCGGCATCCTCGGTTTCGCGACGTCCGGCGCAGTCGAACTGCTCGGCAGGCGCGTCACCCGCTGGCTGCCACGAGGGGAGCGCGCATGACCGCCACCGCAACAGCGTCCGTTCCCGCCGGCATGGCGCTGGTCCTCGACGACGTCACCCTGTCCTACACGGGGAACCCCGTCATCCGTTCGCTGTCGCTGACCGTGGTTCCCGGCGAGATCCTCGTGCTCACCGGACCTTCGGGGTGCGGCAAGTCCACCGTGCTGCGCGCACTGGCCGGTCTGCTGCCGCCCGATTCGGGCCGCGTCGTCGCCGACGGCGCGGCGGTGGAATCGACGTCGCGGGAC